>DATCIL010000506.1:0-5390 GCA_036507795.1 Anaerolineales bacterium
TTCCGCCTGAATTCCGTCTCCGTGCCTTCCGGCGTCGGTCGCCAGCCCGCTTCAGACGATGAGACCCTGCAAGGCGCTGCCACTCGAGCCCGCAATGCCAGCAGAGAATTTGTGAATGCAAATTATTGGGTGGGGATTGAACTTGTAATCCAATCTATATTTTGTTACAATGCCTTTGTAACAATTGTTGGAATCATCTTCACTAGATGAAGGCGATGAACTTTTGTCAAAGTTGGACATAAGATTTCGGATGTGGTCACGGGTGTACTTGCCTCCCACCGCAGCCAACATTGCAACTCAGATGATGAGGAGACCAAGATTTCGCCCGGCCAACCAAGCTGGGCGTAATTTTTTGCCTTGCTTCGGGAAGGGCAACAAGCAGGAGGTGAACATGGCTCGATACCAGGACACCGTTTGGTGCGACAATTGTGGGACAGAGATAACCTGGGTACCGATTGTGACCGGCAAAAACCACTACTGCTGCCAGGAGTGCCGGGATGGCTATCGCTGCGATTGCCCAGATTTAATGACGACCGAGGAAGATGGGCGAATCCCATTGGAATCGTCGACGACCAAGCTCATCACACTTTACTCCTAGGATTGGGCGTCGAACATTACGCTATTAATTCATGTCCCACCTGCCGCGTCGGTATTGTGCCAGGCGGCAAACTGTTGTATATTAATCAAGGGGCATGGAGTAGCACGTTCGTTTTTATTTGACGCCGGACATGAGGATGCATTGGGACGGCCAAGTGGCCGCCCAGTCACAAGACCCCTCGGCCAGTACGAAAGGAGAAATTCATGCCAGATAGTGTATATAAAGTCATCGAACTGATTGGCACCAGCCCGGAATCCTGGGAAAAGGCGGCAGCTAATGCCGTGGAGACCGCTTCCAAAACCCTGCGTGATTTGCGTGTTGCTGAGGTCACCGAGATGGACGTGCAGCTGGAGGACGGCAAAGTGATCGCCTACCGTGCCAAAGTCAAGGTCTCATTTAAGTACCAGGACGAGTAAGACGGTTCTAGACTAGTTTCTGGTGAAAAACTGGTCTCCAGAGAACCTTGCGAAGGTTTTGCGCCGGTGCGTTGATCCCGCAAATCCAACCTTCGCAAGGTTTTGCACCACGATCTCGACCAGTCACGCTGAGGCGGCCTGGTCGAGAGATCAGGGAATCCAACTCAGGAACGGTTACGCTTATCTTTTCGCCCGGATGGCGATTTGTTCAGCCATTTTATCAAACTGTTGTGCGGCAAGCCCTTCGGGCTGGACGAGGAGCAATGGGATTGACCGGGTAGCCGCATGATAAGCCTGCTCGGAAGCAGGCGGAAAACCCAAGGCAACATTATGACCCAGCTCTTCCTCAATCTGGGACATAGACATAACCATATCAGCGCGCGTGCGGTTGATCACAACCAGGGACAGGTTTTTGGATGTTCCAAAACCCTTATTTCTAAGTACCTTCATCAGCTGATGAGTGCGCCGAACAGTGAGGGGCTGGGGCTCAACGACCATGATCATCTCCGGACATAATTCCAGGGCCAAGTCAAAGGCCGGCATGTAATTGGTGCCAACATCCAGCAATACGAAGGGTGCGAGATGCGGCAGCTGTTGCAGGATAGCTTCGTATTGAGGCAAAGTGGATCCGAAGTCGATCGCTTCCGTTTCATTCGAGGCCAGCAACAGGCGGATGCCATAGCTGGTTGGAACGAGCTGATCGCGGACAACAACAGAAGTGATTTCAGCAGCGTTCAGCTTCAGCAAGTTAGAAATGCCAAATTCGGCGCTCAATTCCAATTCTTCCGCCCAGGTGCCCTGACCCGGGCGCATTTCTGCGGCGATCACATCAATTTTGTGCCTGCGATGGTAAGCTATTGCCAGGTTCAAAGCCAACGTTGAGACACCCAATCCCCCTTTTGCTGCTATAACCCCGATCATATAACCTTTTGAACTTAAGGAGGCCGTTTGTACCTTCCGCTGGGTAAGCAAGCCGCGGATATTGGCCTGAAGCTCCACGGGGTGGACCGGCTTTGTCAGATATATATCGACGCCAGCTTCGTAACCAGCAACCTTATCCTCCAGCTGGGTTTTTGCGGTGAACATTAATATGGGGATCGTGGCGGTTTTTGGATGTCCACGTAAGGTCCTGGCCACCTCAAAACCATCCAGCGCTGGCATCATCACGTCAAGGACGATTAAATCCGGAGTCTGGCTGTGGGCCAGCTCCAGCGCTTTTACCCCATTCTCAGCGGCGATCACTTCGTATCCCTGGCGTGTCAGGATGATCTTCAGGAAATTGACCGTTTCGAAATCATCATCCACTACCAGGATTTTGTCAGCCATGTCTACCTCCGAGGGCCGGAATGTGATTTACTTGAGGAAGGTAAAATTCGACATTAGTCTAGCACAAGCCACAGCGGCCTGCAAGTGAATGATATCACCTTCACACCTGTTCCTCCAGAAAATAAATTTGCATATTTGTTATGGGTGATAATGAAATAAAGTAGCAACGCTAACCCCGCTTCGGCGGTGGTTAGCGTTGAAATCACTCAGTTGGGACCACCCACGGTGGCCCATAAATCAGATCCCTCAAAGGCTGCCGCTGCTACAGGGGGCGGATGAAGCACTATACGAAATTGAACTGCTCCCCGACACTTTAGACGCAAAGGTGGAGATCTTTTTTCTGACAGACTGGCTGCGGCAGCCAGGACAAACAACTTCGTCGACGGCGTTGGCACTGCGAACGAGTTCCTCAAAGCGCTCGCCACACTCCGCACATTCAAATTCGAAAATCGGCATGCACAACTCCTTATGCTTGTTGGTCTGATCGTATCCTTCAATTAATCTTAGATGCAATTAAATCGAAAAAGGTTACAAAAAATCAGAGCAATATTCGATTTCAAGGCGCGGGTGCGATGCCTACCAGAATCACCAGGCGCTCATCGCCCGTGTTGGCTACTCCATGCTGAACTCCAGCCGGCGCCCAAACAGTCCATCCCGGGACTGCTGTTTGTTTCTCGGCGCCGACAGTAAATTCTCCTGCTCCCTCCAAAACAAAGTAAAACTTGTCCTGGTCATTGTGTGCATGAACAGCCTGTGACTGCCCGGGTTCCAGGCAGTTCAAACCCAGCAAGATCCTTTCACTAGTGAATAATGTTGACTTGTAAAATTTGTGCGGGCTGCTGCCCGCAAAATCGCGATAGTCTTTGAAATTTAGCATATCCTTCCTGCCTTCCTGTGAAGAATTCCCCCAGCCCCCCTTGATAAGGGGGGAGAGGAGGGAGGACCCTTGATAAGGGGGGAGAAGAGGCACGGCGCACTTGATAGGGGGGTGAAGAGGCACGGCGCACTTGATAGGGGGGTGAAGAGCTGCTGCGATGCATTATCTGATCTATGCTCACTGATTGCCCAGGGAAAGGATTTGCTCGATCAATTCCTGGTCATTGGGCAGCAACTCACATGAAACCAGGCGCGGGGTCAGCGTTCTCCAGTTTTCATCCATGGCAAATGTATTTTGGAATACCGGCAAAGCCTCTGCCAGGCGGCCGATATTGACCAGCGCCACAGCATGCCAGAAGAAAACTTCGGGATTATCGGGAATCAATCCCTCGGCCTGCAGGTACTCGCGCATCACGCCCTCGAAATCATGCCTTTCTGCGGCCTGGTCGCCGGCTTCCATGTAGTGATATGCGCGCTGAATATCTAGGAGGCGGCGCAGTTCTTTCAAAGGATCTGGGCTATCGTCTACTCGCAAGTCAAAGCGGCGGTCATTCCAGGGTTTTCCGGTATTCTCACGGGATGCTATGACCATGGCAGCGGACTGCTTACCCCGGATATCTCCGCCGGCTGCCTGCGCCGCTTCCAATGCCGCCAGCAACCGTTCGGCCAGATCCCCCTGGGCAGATTCAAACGCGCCGGCCATTTGCGGCCACACGCGGTCATTGATCATCAGGTTGGCTTGCACGGAGTAACCTTCGCCAATCTGATGCCCGGCCTCAGGAATGTTCTTCCTTCCAGTATGAGCCGCTACCCTACCCTGGGCGTCCACCATGGCGACCTGGCGGAGCTCCCGGCCCTCGTCGCCGGCCAGCAGCGCTCTCAACGCCTGCGGAGCGCTTTTGCCCGCCCGCATCAGGTCGAGTCCAAGTTTGCCGTAGCTTGGATCGGCGATAGATTGAGTCGCAACACCCCCGACGCCAGCCTCCACCCAGGGGACTACAGAACCGACTGAAAACCAATGAGACTGAACCGCTACACCAATTTCCCCAGTCACAGGATCCCGCGCAATGATGGAATAAGTGTGGGCGGGACGGTGAACGGTCACCACGCCGGCCGCATGGCGGCGGGATCTCTTAACCATCGGAGCCATTCGCCAACGAAGATAGCACACTATCCGGCACCTGGACGGCGACAACCTCACCCTTAGCGCACACCTGGCCGCCGGCCGAAAGCGTAGCGGTAACCACCACTTTGCGACCCTTGATCTCTTTGATCTGGCCGCGGATTTCTAAGGGACCACCAATTGGCGTCGGCTTTAAGTAGTCAACATGGAGCGAAGCGGTTAGAAAGCGGAAGGCAGGTTCGGTATCCATTGCTCGTCCCTCGGCCCGGTAGGCGGCTGCAGCAGCGGTACCCGTGCTATGACAATCGATGAGCGAAGCAATCAGACCTCCGTAAACAAAGCCCGGTATTGCAGTATGGTAAGACTTTGGATGAAAGAGGCAAACCGTCTCATCTCCATCCCAATAGCTTTTTATCTGTAAGCCACGCTCATTCAGCCTGCCGCAGCCGTAACAGTAACTTAGAATGTCTGGATAGTAATCTTGAAAAGCATTTGCATCCATTTCCACCTCGGTAACCTGGATTTACTGGTTCCTATCAGTTCTCGTTGACGCCTGCCCCACCTGCCGGTCAGATGTGCCAAGAGAACGTCCTCTAATATAAATGATTCCTCATGGATGAGCAAGAAGAATATTTTGGATGAGGTCAATAGAAAGAGGCCATCCGTCGCAAAGGAAAATTTAGATGATATTTTGGGTTATGAATTTCTGCGTGTGCTTGACAAAAAAATGTATTCTGGTAAATTTGTGCATGCAGCACCTCCGGGCGCCATCCTGTTTCTGGGCCGGTGTTCCATTCGCGGTATGCTGGCTGGCGCTCTGAACGGCTGAACAGGTCCTTCCTCTGCCATGATTGATTTTCCCCACCGACGCTTTAATCCACTCACCGGGGATTGGGTGTTGGTATCCCCTCACCGTACCCAACGACCCTGGCAGGGAAAGATCGAACGGGAGCCCCATAAGTCCCTGCCCACTTACGATCCCGGTTGTTATCTATGTCCCGGAAACTTACGCTCGGGTGGGGCGCGCAATCCGGATTACGCGGCGACCTTT
>DATCIL010000507.1:0-1771 GCA_036507795.1 Anaerolineales bacterium
GGCGAGGGCCGAGTGAATTGGCGAGAGTCGTAATCAACCGCTGGTGCACATCGCGCCAGATGGCCGGGTTTTCGAGCCAGGGGTTCATGCCGGGGAAGGGATTGAGCATAGCAGCCCTCCATATGTTTCAGCCTGATTATACCGCCATTCGGCAACTGCTCAGGCTGGGCGTGATGGGGAACAGCAATTCCAAATTTGAAACGAGTTTAGGGGGGTAGAGCAGAAGGGAGACTCAACTCCAAGCCTTCGGCCATGAAGCGAAAGAGAGCTTGCCAACTTTCGAAGAGCATATAGCGGGTGAGGGCCCGCAAATCATTGAAGAACGTCTGGCGCACGGCCAGGGTGTCGCGCAGCAATCGATAGAGCTGGTCAACCAGATGGAGGATGGTATGGATTAAGAAGGCCAAGAGATTGAGGCTGCATAAAACCGACGAGAGATGCTCATGGCCATGGCCGAAATTGTGTTCGAAATGATAGCCGCGATTTTTGAGGACATTGTTGTTTTCGTTCTCAACCTTCCAGCGTGCGCGCCCCACCCGCCCGAGGGGGTCGACCGTGGCGGTCGTCACCGCGTGGTTGGTGATGAAGGCGTTGTGGTAGAGGACTTCTCCCGTTTGCTCATGGCAGACGGTCAGTTCCAACCAGTTGACCAGCAGGGCCTCTTCGCCGTCGCGGAGCGGGATCTGGCTGACAAAGCGATACTGCCAGAGTTCGCCATGTTTGCCGTTCCAGCGGCGAACCGAGTGGCGGGAGAGGCTGCCCCCTTTGTCCAAACCGGCTACCCACTCATACAGGGTCGGATGCGAGTCGGGCTTGCAGACCAAGAGAAAATACTGCTGTTGGTCAACAATCTGCTGGCAGAGGGGCTGATGACTGAACAGGTCGTCGGCCAGATAGGTGCGGCTGAAGGGCGGCAGGGCTGCCCCCTGCTTTTGCAACCAGCGGTGAGCCGCCACTTGTTCACAATCCTGTTTCTGATGACCATCCTGGGGTTCGATAAACTCTGGGGCCAGGGGGAGAACATGAGGGCTATCCGGTTTGACGATGACTGGGGTTAGGGCGGCATGATAATAATGCACCTGCCCAGTGGTATCTTTGCGTTGGCTACACTGGGGGCAGGCAATTTGGGTCGAGGAAAAATAGACCACCCCATCCAGAGCCACCAAAAAGGTCTGCTGATAGTCGCGAAAGCCAGCCAAACCACCCCACTGGTCGAGTTGGTGTAGCAGCCACTCATAATCCGGCTCGAAATAACTGGGCAACAGCGGGTCGAGCAGATTGCGGATTTGGGGGTCACTGGGCAGGTGTTGAATCTGGAATAAGGTCTGGGCATTGCTCCGCCCGCGCTTGCCTTTCATCGTGCGCTGGTGGGCTAAAAAGGAAGGCGATTGCAGGAAGAACACCGCAAACGCGGCTAACACGCCGTCCACCATTTGATACTGCGTGTTGGGGCTGGGTTTACGGTGGTCTGGTAACTGCCCCCAGGCCTTACACAGATAGTCGATTATGTTGCCGAGAAAGAAAATCTGGTGCATCGCCTTACCCTGGTTAGTGGTCTTAACCAATCACTTTACACCGGACGGGGTCTCGACCGCTACCCCTTTTCAAATTTGGAATTGCTGGATCCAAACCCGACTTATGGCATCTCCATCACCCACACACTCCTCCCATAGGTCGCCGCGGCGAGGATGCCCGTCTCGGGGTTCAACTCCAGGTCCGAAACAATGGTGAATGGCATCCCCGTCCCGAACGGCAGCCACTGGTCTGAGCC
>DATCIL010000508.1:0-6820 GCA_036507795.1 Anaerolineales bacterium
AATGTAATTGAATCTCGTACCATTCCGCTTCCGTCGTTGGTGATCCAAATGCTTCTCTTTCCATCCGGAGCTCCAGGCTCCTTACCAGAAAATCATCCCGCCCCAGGACATCCAGGTCGGCGTCAGCCAAAATCTCCTCTAACCTTGTTTCCGGCTTCTGTGGCAGTCGGGTTGCCAGGATCATTCTTTTTATTGCCAGTATTTGATCAGAGCTGTAACGAAACTCGGGCAGGGCTTCCTCAGCGATACTGCATCCGGCCTCCTCGTGGTTTTCACATTGGACGACAAAGCCGATATCATGAAAGTAGGCTGCAGTAAGCAAAAGAACGAGAGATTCCCCGTCAACGTTCTCCATGCTGGCTAATCGCTCGCTTGCCGCCACAACCCCGTCGCGGGTATGAGCCAGCGAATGGTAGATCAATTTCGGAGACAGCTCTCGTTCCAATCGTCCTAATGCATAAGCCTGTGCACCTTCAAAATCCGGTTTCTTGTTGCTGCTCTGCCGTTTATTGATTGGATTGAATTCCGACATCCATGCCACCGATAACGTTCAATCCCTTCCGCTGCAGAAAAGTTCGGTCTCTGCTACCGTATTAAAAATTTGACCGATAAACTTCCTTAATGCCTCCTTTTATATCATATATTTTCAATACTATTTACCAGATACCGTAGAATCGAACAATGGTCCGCCATCGATCGGATCCAGGGGCATTCCTTGATTTTCTACCACGCCAACTCGTACGCTGCTTTTCTCTGGCTGCTCGGGATTAAAGGAAACGGAGCATGTACCACCGCTTCCATCACTGGCCGTGAAGTAAAAGTGATAGACGCGCCCATCACCACTGCCATCCCGTTGTGACCGGATCAGTGCCGTGTCGGTACCTACGCCAAACCCATCCGGGCTGTTGCTGTCGTTCCCGGTCGGTTCATCTTGCCGGATCGCGTTGAAAGTAATCGTAATCGGATCTCCCTCAGGGTCGGTAATACCGGTAATATTCACTGGCACTAATGAATTGTTGGGAGGCCAGACAGGCCCCCCAAGCACCGGGCTGGCGGCTGAACAATCCGGCGGTTGGTTGATAAGTTCGATCGTTCCGGTTGCTGTGCTCGCAAGATAACCGTCGTTGGTACCGGCGTAAGACGCCGTAACTTGATAGCTGCCGGGGGGCAATGTCAGGCTGCCGAGCTTCGCCTTGCCGAACAGATCGGTGATCGTCGATTCTATGAACGAGCCATTACTGCCGGTCACCTCAAAGACCAGCGGTTTCTGGGTGAGAGGTCGGCTCAACGGTACGGACTCCGTCAAGGAAATGTACTCGCGATACACAGCAAGCAGCGTCGCCTCTATCAGCCCGCTGTCGCCCGGTCTACCGGTTGCCGCGTTGGGGTCTAACTCGATGGTAGTGACCTGTTTCGTGACCGTGAACGGGCCTCCACCAAACGTGGTAAAAGTTGGCTCGAAGACCGGCGAACCCGCGTAGCTGGCGCTCAATGCATAATCACCCGGCTGCGCCAGGAGGACCATGTCTACCTCGGCTCGCCCGCCGGCGCCTGTCCTGGCGCTGCGAGTCAGCGGTCCCAGCTTGAATTTCACGGTGCCTTCGATGCCCTCACCATTGCTGTTCGTCAAGGTCGCGGCAAATTTCACTCGTGATCCAAAGGTTTCAGTGGTTACCGGCGCTTCAATGGTTAGATTGGTTGGTTCGCCTTCGCCGGTGGCCAATTCTGGGGTAAAGTAAGCGCCAAAATTCGTCACCAGCCCGACCAATCCGCTGCCATTCACGGCCTGGACGATAAAGCGGACGTCCTCCGGCAGCGCCCCTTGGAGCGCTGCTTGCTCCAGAACGCCCTCCCAAAGCTTGGAGTTCGATAAGTTTTGGCTTAAGTCCAGGGACTGCCATTTCCCGTAAAGCGAGCTGCTGGGATCTGTCGAGGTATAGGTGATCCACACCTCCTGGATGCCGGCATTCGGATTTCCGAGCACCGTCATGCTGAAATGGATGTTTCCGTTCACCACCGGCGCCGACACCTGGGCAATCGATGGCGCGGCCGCGTCGGCCGGGATGCTGCCACCAACGTATGTCTGCGTGTTGGCGCTGTAGAACAGCCGGAACTTCATGTTCGAAAACGCTCGCAAGGTAGAAAGAAGCGGATCGCTTTCGCTCGAGCGGTGTTGCACCGGGGTGACGGCCAGGCGCGTCGAACCCTGCTCAGGATCGGCGATCTTGTCGAAATAGTTTGCACTCCAGAGCGTTACCGGATAGAAGAAATCCTTGGGGAATGGGGTATGTACGCCGCGGATCTCGGTTACCGCCGCCCCGGTATAGGGCAGGATATTGTGCAAATCGTTGTACGTTCCTTCCCGGAGACCGATCCCTCGCAACACCAGGTCTGCCACGCTTACGTTGTAGAGCTCGAGAGGCAAGACAGGCTCCCCTGGATTCGTCTCAACGCCATCTTTTCCGGATAGATAGGTAACCGTCACCGTCTCTTCAGTGGTGGGGTCTTTAAGAACCACATCATTGTGTAAAGAAAGAGCCGGATTGACGCTCAGATCGTGGTATTGCAGATCGAGTGTTGCGCCCGGTCCACTGTCGTAACCGGTCGTCCCCGGCACTCTGGAAAGCTCACTATCATCGCCACCGCGCCCACTCGCAAAGTTGACGCTCATCATCGGCGGGCCGAACAGGGTGGCCTCAAGATAAGCTTTCTCCTCGATGCCGCGCAGCTGCGGTGTTCCGGACAGGTAATCCATCTTGGCCTCATTCAAAGCCTTCCCGATTGCCACCGGCCCGGTGCCGGCGCGCAGCTGCTGGCTGATTGCCAGGTACAGGCTCTCACTGTACGCCATGAAGTCTGTTTCACCGTACTGGTAACCGGTGCCGGCGATCAGGATCGCCCTTTTCCTGGCGAATGCCTGCGCCCAGTCGGGTTCGCCGGTTACCTGGGGTATGCCGTGCTCGTTGACGATATTGTAGCCTGAGTGGCAGCCGGGGCTGAGCACCAGTGCGTTCGTCAGGTCAACCGGCGCCGCCACCAGCTCGCTCGCCAATACACGCGAACTGTAATCCGCCGCCAGCGCGCTGTTCGCTGAGAAGTGCCCGGCCAGGTAAATTAGATCGTGCCGGTTGGTGAAAAGCTGATCTTTTAGATTTTGAGCCGTCCAGGAACACGATAAGGGATTTTCCGCAGGCAGCGTGTCGCTGCAAGTTACCGTTGGGGATACATCCCGGTCCGTGATCAGCGTGTCGACAAGAGTCCCACCAGTTTCGAATTCGTGCTGTACAGCCAGGGCGTTATCCTCGAGAAAGTCATACCCAGATACAAAGGCAGAATCGGGCGTCTCCAACACCCCGTTGGTCGTGAGGAGATACGCGTCCAGCATCCCTGTTACATCGGGAGCAGTCTCGACCAACCGGCCAACTGCCAGGTCGGGGATCGGCAGGCTGGTATTTTTGATTTCTACCGTCTTGGATGCGCCGTAAAAATCTTGTCCGAGCACGTATCCTAACCGCAGGCTGGCTTGCGAAGCGGTATCGTCTTTTACCGGCGGCCAGAAATCTTTCTCATTGGCTAACAAAGCATTATCCGGATAGCGGTAGAAGGCAATCACGTCGTCATTGCCCACGATCACCACATATTCCATCGTGCTCTGGTTGTGACTCCAGTAGCTATCGACCACCTGCTTGATTGCTTCAGCCGCAAGGTTTTTCGCATACGGGCACTGCGGGTGCGCATCTGCCTGGGAGTTGGCAGCCTGAACTTTCGCATCTGCGCCCACATCCACCACAACACCAGAGACTTCTGCCCGGGCAGCAAACTGCGCCAACCGTTGCTGGAGAACGGATTTTTCCTCGGGAGTACCCTCCGTGCGAGCCAAATCCGTCAGGATGATCGTGTGGTAGCCTCCCGGTTGTCCATTTAACGTCGTGGCTTGAGATACCGGCGCGACCGAACCGCAAATCTCGGATATCACCTGCACTTCAAGCTGGAAGGTGTCTGAGATGCTGAACGCGCCATTCCTTCCGCGCACACGGACGTAAAAGTCACCGGAGTTGTTCCAGGTGTTAACCGTCACCTGCTCATCCAGCGTGCCAGGATTGGCCGATGCTGCCAGAACGCTGCGCGTCTGGGCGCTCGAGAAGGCCTCCTGAATCAGGACCAGCAGGTCGGAGGCATCCGGCGTGAAGGCGTCGGCGGTGAAAGCATCTGCCGTGAAAGCATCGGCAGTAAAGGCATCTGCCGTGAAAGCATCCGCTGTAAAGGCATCCGCCGTGAAGGCATCGGCAGTAAACGCATCGGCCGTGAAGGCGTCCGCAGTGAAGGCATCCGCTGTGAAAGCATCAGCAGTAAACGCATCCGCCGTGAAGGCGTCCGCAGTGAAGGCATCCGCGGTAAACGCATCTGCAGTAAACGCATCGGCGGCGAATTCCGCGCTGAGCTGGGTGAGACCATCGACATCATTATTCCCTTGCAGGTTGCTTAATTTTGCAAAGGCGCTTGCGATATCTTTGTAAACCACCAGATCGTAGTTTTCCGGCAGGCTGCTCAAGGTGACGATCACCCGGCTGCCAGGATCAATTTTAAACTTATACCAGCGCGACTGCCCGGGCAAGTCGATGTATTCCTCGACAGCTGCGGAGTTAGAGGAGGGGTTTAATCTTGCGGCATTTGGCCAGGAATCGTTTCCCGCCCCTACCAGGATACATCTTGAGAACGGCGAGACATTTCCATTCGCATCCGTCGCTGTTGCGGAGATGAAATTGCCGGTTGGAACCGTCGTCGAAAACTCCTCATGGAAGACCACATTCCCGTTGCTGTCCGTAGTAACGCTTACAGGTCCTAAGGTAGCCGCGCCCACACCGTCCTGAATGCAGGTTTCCCCGTGGTAGAAGGTCAGGGAAAAGGTCTGGTTCGATTCACCAAATAGGCGTCCATCGATAACCGTACCGCCGGAACCGCTCACAGCCCGGATCAAGATAGGCGCGTTGGTGCGTTCGACCTCCACGGCGCCAATATCGCAGCGCGGTCCGCTGGGTCGCAATACACCGCGCTGGTCAGTCGCTTCGCAGGCGCTTCCACCGCTCCCTGGAGTTCCAGGGTTTCCGCTGTCGATTGCCGGGCTGTCGCCGGCCAGGTTATGGGTCAGGGTTGGGCCGCCGTAATCGCCCAGCGGTTCGAGCTTCGCCTCCACTCCGAGCAGGTTGCCGGTCGCGATTCCCGCAATCGTGCATCCTGCCTGGCTCTGGATCAGGTTGTAGCCCAGTGAGTTTAGTGTCCCCGAACAGTCCAGGTGTTTTTCGACCGGGCTCTGGTCATGATTGGCCGCAACGATGCTGTTTTGGACATTGATGGTTCCACCGGTCTGGTTGAAGATCCCGCCGCCATTTCCGGCTTCGTTCGTATCGCTGTCCGCCGTATTGTTTGCGACGGTTACATTATTTAAGCTCAGACTGCCCGTATTGAAAATTCCGCCGCCGGATCCATTACTAAGGTTGCCACTGATCGTTGTGTTTTGAATGGCGGCTGTTCCGGCGTTCGCAAAACCGCCCCCTTCTCCCAATGCTGAATTCGCGCGCAATACACTTTTTGCGGCGGTGAATCCGGCTCCTGCCGAGTTAAATATAGCCCCACCGTTCCCACTGGCTCGATTCTCATTGAGAGAAACCTTCGTTAAAGCCAGCGTGCCCCGATTTTCGATGGCGCCGCCGTTTCCATTGATTACATTACCCCCGGAGATCATGACCTCTGAGATGGATACATTTCCCGATAAAACATGGATCACCCGGTCTTTAAAATTGATGGCATTGATCAAGGTAACATTCGCGCCCGCCCCGGTGATTTTTATATCGCTGGTGATATCCAGGTCCCCGGTGGAGGAGGAATCTTCAAAGCCGGAATCGGTGCGCGTTAAATTGTAGGTCCCGGCTGGCAAGATGATTTCATCGGCGCCACTCCCTGCCGCACACTCTCCGCTCTTACTGCCGGATCGCTGATCCTTGTTTGCTGCGATAATGGCCTCTCGCAGTGTGCAGAAGCCATCGTTCTTGAGGTTGTCTTCGGCGCTGTTGACAGTAATGATGGTGGATGCCCTTCCGACATGCTCTGGCGCAGCAACGAATAGAAGCCCGATAAAAATCATTGCCATTGCGATTGGAAGGATATGCCAGTGCCAATTGCTTTTTGCGACCTTGATGAACATATTTTCTCCTTAATTTAGAAGTCAAACCTGGCTCGGCATCTCTTCCAGAATCTGAAGCAGATAGGGCAGGCGATCTTCCATAGATCGTTCTCCTTGCTCGATTACATAGGGGATTTGATCGGTGCTGAACAGATTTATCGGGCGATCAAATTCAGGGAATATGCTGACAATTTCCGCGTGGTGCGCCAGGTTTTGAAAGGCGAAGTTTGCTCTCAGCAGGTTGTTGGTCATAATCGTGTCGATGTGGAATGCAAACCTGGTCACGGACTTAATCTCCTTCGGAAACGGATTTTCAAAACCTACCGCCAGGATCACATCTGCGCCTTCCTTGATGGCGACATCGACCGGCATTGGGTTGGATAACGAGCCATCGACATAGTAGCGATCCCCGATTTTCCAGGGTTTCCATATATACGGCAGGGTTATGCTGGCCCGGATGGCATCCAATAAGCGCCCATCCTGAAACACAGACGGCTCACCACTGTGAAAGTCGGTTGCCATAATGAATAGAGGCGTCCTGGCATCGCGAAATGTCTCTTCCCCAAAAACAATTTCCAGGCTGCGCATCATCGCCCGGTCATCGATCATGCCAAAGCGTTCGTCAAAGCTCAGAAAAGG
>DATCIL010000509.1:0-2218 GCA_036507795.1 Anaerolineales bacterium
GTTTGGATGAATATTTGCAGGTGCTTTCCGACATGCATGAAATTAAGGCGATAACGGCCGGGTACGTCGACAAACCTTCTTCGAGATTGGTCGTGCGCCTGCTAGAGGTTGCGATGACGCCGGAGACCGAACTTTCCGAAATAAAACAGTACCATCCATTTCGGCGGATCTACGATGTCGATCTTTACTCTCCCTTGCTGGATTCAGGGGAGCGGTCTCCGGTTTTTGCCGTGCAATCTCCATCTTCGAAAGTGTATACAAACGAACTGGCTCTTCACTTCTTCTACCTTAATGTTGGCAGGCCGGATCATCCCTGGATCGTGCGCGTGGAGATTCCCGCTTGGGTCGCTGGAGACTCCAAAATGCTGAACGACCTGCATGCCGTGCTCGTTCGTCAATGCCAGGTGATGGGCAGCCGACCTTATCCATACGTTTTGCATCGCGCCCATGAAACTGCGCTCGTCAGCTTTCAAGAGAAAGAACAGATCACCCATATGATCACCGCCGAGATGCACCGGCGGGGCGTCCCAGTGGGGGAGCGCTCAAATAAACAATCCGCTAAAGACCTTCCTGGAACAACGAGGTATAAACGATGAAATCCATTGAGATCGGACGTTTGCTGCGCGCTGGCACCTCCGGGTTTGTGGTTGGATGCCGCGTCAAGCAGCTGGAGAGCCCGTCCTTTGGCGCCCTGGTACGGGTACCTTTAGCCCATGATTACCAGATCTATGGTCTGATCCACGATATTCACATCGATGACGACGGCCTCGTCCGCCAGCTGGTCACGGCTGATGATGTCGGTGAGGACATCATTGCGGATAACCGGATCAACCGCAGCGTGCCCGTCGAGATGAGCGTGATCACCATTGGTTACCGGCAGGGCGACCGAATCTTTCACCTTCTCCCACCCCGTCCGGCCTTGAGCCTGGACGAGATTTATCTGTGCAGCTTCGAAGAAGTGTGCCTGTTTACCTCTTCCGGGAGATTTGGTTATTTCAGGCACATCCTGCGCGCCAGGGATCTGCCAATCGGCGAGCTGCTGGCTGCTCATCTGCAGCTGGCCCAGTCCGCGCATGCCGCTGCCGGTAATCCTGATTGGTCCAAAAGCGCGACGCAGGAATTGATTGTCCTTTTGCGGGATGATTATGCAGCTTTGATGTCTGTCCTGAGCGCTCTTAGCGACGTATTTTGATTTTTAACACAAAGGACACAAAGGACTTCACAAAGGGCACAAAGATATGTTAAAAAATCCGAAGAATAAGGAATTTCAGCCAATTCCTTCAAAAACGGAACGAGTGGGTAAGCTGGTACTCGATAACGCTTATAAAGTTCATTCGGCCTTGGGGCCCGGGCTCTTGGAAGCGGTTTATGAGGCTTGCCTCGCCCATGAAATTCGCCAGAGCGGAGTCCTGGTTGAAACCCAGGTAGCTTTACCTGTTTTTTACAAAGATATCCGGGTTGAGTCTGGGCTTCGCCTGGACGTGCTCGTCGACAAGAGTGTCATCGTTGAAGTCAAATCCGTTGAAAAATGGAATCAACTCTTTGAGGCCCAATTGTTGACCTACTTGAAAATGAGCGGGGTTCGCTTAGGATTCTTGATAAACTTTAACGTCCTCCATCTTAAAGACGGCATCCGGCGTATGGTTGTATGATTAGAACCAGGCAGGGGTGCGGGATTGAAATCAACGAAATATTCAATGCAAATTTTTGTAAATTCTTCGTGTACCTTTGTGGTCTTCCCTTTGTGACCTTTGTGTTAAGAATCCTGGAGAAGCTATGACAGATACCAATGAAGCCATCGGTTATATTGTGGGCGGCAGTCTTAAAGAGAGTTTATTCGTGCGCCTGACTGTACCTGCCGACCAGGTGCAGGAGGGCGGGTTTGTGACGATACAAAGTGGCCAATGGCAGTTCTACGGCCTGGTGACCGACATCCAGCTGGGCGCCACCGACCCGCGCTTCGCCGATGAGCACAGTGAAACCCGCCTGCCTCCCCAGCTCGCCAACCTGCTGCACGGGCAGACCCTGTATACCAACCTGCAGGTGCTGCCGGCGCTCATGATGGATCGCGGCCCGTATGCGTATGTCGATCTCGCAGCCTACACTCGCTGGCAGGAGGAAATCGACAGCGGCCTTCGTCCTCAAGCGCGCCCGCTGCCGGTAAAGACTGTGCCGGCGCACCATGCCGGGGTGCGCCTGGCCGGTCCCGGCGACATCG
>DATCIL010000510.1:0-7160 GCA_036507795.1 Anaerolineales bacterium
CTACTACTACCTCACACCTCTGCTAGTCTTGGGCGGCGTCTATGTATTCCTGCGCCGGTATGGGCCGTGGGCCGTGGCGCTGGGTTGGGCTGGGTTGTGGCTGGTCTGCCGGACGCTGCTGTTCGACCTGCACGCCGGGACTTTCGTCGGCATTATCGGCTTTTATGTCCTAGGGTTAATAATGCTCCGGCTCCAGACATTCTCCAAATGGAGCATAGGGCTCGCCGTGCTGTTAATCCCCTTCCACAGCTTTTCGGGGATTGTTTTAGGGGCTGGGGAATTGGGCTGGGGGCTGATAGGCTGGAGAAAGCTGGCCCTGGTGATTGGGATTATTATTTGCGGCATGGCGTTGACTTCAGCGGCGATGCTAAATAGCTCGGCAGGACACATAGTGGGTATTGGCAACCCTGAAAAGCAAATTCAGATTGGGGCAAACTTCTTTAACCTGGACTTCGACCGGTTTGTTATCGAGTACGCTGGAATGGGGGTGTTGGTATACTGGTTCCTGGGATTCAATGTGGTGCTAAATGCCTGGATGCGGGGTTGGCGTCCAGGGGTTGACCAAGGCATGGCGGTGCTGGCGGCGACGGTGCCGCCACTGCTTTTCATGACCTTTAGCCCCTGGGCAATTAACGGAGACCGCACCGGCAAGATGCTGGTAGGCGTGCTAATGCTGCTGGCGACGGCGGGGATTGTGGCGGGGCTGAAGCACCTGGGTAGTCGGCGGCTTAACTGGATATGCGCCGGAGTCATTGCCGGGTGTTTCGGATTGGCGGCTCCGCAGAATATCGCCTATTGGCTACAGAGCGGGAGCTATCGGTGAGGGTGCCGGTTACGGAGGGCATCATGGACAGGTAGTGTTGGACAAAACAAAAGAAAACATCTACTACCAATCAACTGAAAAGATATGGCTGGAACACAATCGCCAGAAGAAAGAAGCCGTCGCTCTTTTGCAAGCGGCGCAACAGGCAGCACTCGACAGGGCGGCTACGCGATTAAGTATGTTGGAGCATCAACAAAGAGAGAAAAATGCTAGACGAAAAATTGCGACGGCTTTGTACTTTATAAAGAGAGAAGAGTACCTCTTATTGCATCCCGAAGCTCTGATTTCTCCTTATGCAATCAGGCGCTCACGGATACTAATAAATGGCTGGCAGCCCTACAAAAAACAAGAAATCATTGATCGGGATCAGGGCAGGTGCGGGATATGCCATCGTCGTGTAGCGAAGGTCAGCCAAAGTATTGACCATATTTTGCCAGTATCGCGGGGTGGTGCTGACGCCCCTTACAACGTCCAACTTGCACATTTACGTTGTAATATGTTGAAGGGAAACCGAATGCCTACGCCTTATGGTGCGAACGGCGGTTTAGGTCGCGGCGCATGATCCGTTGGATGTATGCGCCGGTAGTCATGCCCATTGCCGCCGCCCGCCGGTCGAGTTTGGCGGATTCTTCGCCGGTCAGCCGGAAGGAGTATATCTTGGGCGGATATATAGCTGCCTTGCGCCCTGGGCGGCCTTTTAAGGCCGGGGTGGTGTCTAGCACCTGGTTTATCATTAGCGTCCCTCAGCGTTAAACGTCGCAATTAGTGTAATACATAAATTGCGACGTTGTCAATTAGGCCAACGAGTAAGGAGGCACTGGTACTCTTGATACCCCCACCAACGTTTAGGAGCCTTAAATCGAATGCTAGATAAGACGCAATATCATTGTCTGCGCTGCGGCAACGACTGGCTATCAGCCTCCGATTCGCCGGATAGGTGTCCTAACTGCAAGTCCCAGCGTTGGGACAAGCCGGTGCTCTATCAGTCCTTCCATAATGATTTGAGAGGACGGCGGAGAAAATGCCCATTACCGTAGTAATCCCAACCTACCAAGAGCATGAGTCCCTCAGTGTCCTGTTGCCGGTGTTGCGGACAGCGTTGCCCGATGCTAATGTCCTGGTGGTGTGGGATGGGCTAGACGATGGGACACAGGCGCTTTGCCTTCAATGCGGCGCATGGGCCATGAAGGGGCCAGGGCAGGGCTTAGGCGCTGCCATCATTGCGGGCATCAAAGCCGCACCCACCGACTTGGTAATCATCATGGACGGTGACGGCCAGCATCCCATAACCCCGTTGCCTGCCATGATCAGCGCTCTGGAGGCCGGGGTGCCGTTCATCGCCGGGGTGCGTACCAACATCAATAAGATGCCCTGGCACCGGGCCACGGTGTCCCGCATCTGCGCCAGCATGGTCTACCCGCTGTCCCACCTTTCCGATCCCATGACCGGCTTCTTCGGGCTGGACCGCCGTGTCGTAGACCTCAATGCTATCAATCTCCACACCTGGAAGATCGGGCTGGAGATTGCCGCACGTTGTAATAGCGAGGCAGCGGAGACCCAGTATTTATTTCGCTCCCGCATTGCTGGCAAGAGCCATTCCGGTATCAAGCCTGCCCTCCAATTTCTATGGCAGGTTGTCCGGCTGTACGCCTGGAAGCTCGACCTTCAGCAGATGCTCCGCTTTGGCGTGGTGGGCAGCTCCGGGATTCTGGTCAATATGGCTGTAACAATAACTCTTGTAGAGTTATTGGAGCAGGACTACCGAATAGCTGCCCTGTTGGGCATCGGAGTGGCGATGCAATGGAACTATCTTTGGAACAAGTTTTGGACGTTCCGGCGGCGGGAGAATGAACACGCTACAGTATTGGCTCGTAAATAAGACGCTCTGGGGGGCGCTTCTGGCTCTAGCCTACTGGAAGATAGCCCTGATCTTCGCCCTGGCCCTGGCCTACTTCGCCTTTATGCTGCCCAGGGACATCACTTGGGTGTCGGTGGGCAGCGATGGGCCGGACTATATGCTCGCCGCCAAGTATTTCCGGGTAGCGCACCCTACCGGCGAACCTTTGTATACGCTATTAGGTGCGCTTTGGGTGCGCCTAATACCGATAGGGAGTGAATGGTGGCGCTACTCGCTGATGTCATCGGTGTTCAGCGCCGGGACTGCGGCGCTGCTGTACGCCGCCACACGGCGGCTGGTCGCGCCACTGGTTTACCTGGCGTCGGGCATCGTAGTTAGCCAGTCCACCATCCTGGAACTATATGCGCCGGTGACGTTCTTCATGGTGCTGGCCTGGTGGCTGCATGACATGGGCTACCGGGCCTGGGGCTACGCCGCCATCGGCTTGGGGCTAGCAATCCATCACCTGGCAGGCTTCATGTTCCTGGGATTAGTCGGTAAGGACTACCTGCAAAAACAATCCCTCTGGACAGCGGGCTGGGCCATACTGGTGGGCCTACCCTGGTACGCCTACATCCCCCTGGCGAACCGCCCGCCATATGTGTCGGTAGCCGGGGAGAGCTTGGCAGATTATAAGTCCTTCTTTCTGTCCCAGGGCGGGCTGCTGGGCGGGTTGGCGGTGCTATCTGAGCGGTTTGCACTCTCCGAGGACTTCAAGGAGCGGTTATGGGACTTAGCGCGGATAGTGCTAGCGTTGGGGCCGGCGTTGGTGGTATTGGCGCTGGCCTTGAAAACGGCGGCAACAAAGAAAGCCTGGCTGCTGCCCGCCGTAATGCTCGGCATTACTGTCTACTGGTTCACTGACCTTGACCCACGGGTATACACTTACCTGATGCCCGCCATTGCTCTGGCTGCGCTGATGATTGGGTTGTACGATCCCAAGATAGCCGCTCACCGGTGGTTCTCGGTAGAGGGACATACTCGCCAGCTTCGACATATGGTAGTTGCGTCCTCCGTGATCCTCATCGCCGTCAACCTGTTTATTTACGACATCGGCGGACGGTGGCTGGACCCGCACCACAGCGCCGAGGCGTTCCGGGCGGAGCTGGCGGCGATCCCGCCCAACTCGATAGTGTGGACGTATAACCGGGGCTGGGAAGCCATGACCGCCGAGCTTTATAACTATGACCACGGCACTCGCTTTAACACGGTGCTGATGGCGCACCAGCGGCAGGATGCTGTTGAAGGCTTGGAACAAGCCTTCTCCCAGGGGCGGTTATTCCGCACCGTAATTGTGGATGCCGAGAGCTATCTAGTGCGGCTGGAGCCGACAACGCCGGAGCGAGTATTAAAGGAGGCCGATGAGCAGAATCTCGCAAACTATCAGAGGAAGCCTGTACATCCCTAACGGGATGAGCAGCCTGATCTTAGGTGCCGTGTTAATCCCTATCGGGATTATCGCAGCGCTCCTCGCGCAGCCCCTGGCTACCGGGGCTGAGGAGCTGGTGCGGTGGCAGACCATCGTGTTTGGCAATAAGACGGCCATGTTTTTCATGGTGCTGGGGATGATTGGGTTGCTGGGCGGGATTTACTACGGGCGGGCCAAGACACTGAGGGGGAAGGTGTTGGTGGCGATAGCCACCGGCACAATCTATCTGCTGGTAGGTTGGCGCATCGCTTTGCTGTCACCCTTCGACATCGCGTTGAACTATGGGGGCTGATTACCGCCTCTACCGTGTGCGGGTAATCACGCCGGACGGCCGGCGGGTGGTGTACCGGGTCATGGCGAAAAGCTCCGGGGAAGCCGCCCGCCAGAAGCGGGGCAAGGGGCGGGTGGTATCAGCGGTCAAGGCGTGACCGATGTCCCGAAGAATCGAGACGCCGGAGCAGAAGGTACAGCGCCAGCGGCGCATAAACGATTATTGCCAACAGTGTCAATATGCCGATTTCAAGGAATTGTTTCATAGTTGTCTGCGTAGCGCCTCCCCGATGAACTTGGTATACGCTGGCGGAATGGCCTGGGTCAACTCCTCCCGGTTCATCCAGTCAATGCCCATCGCCTCCGCCGCCAGCCGCCAGCCCTTGGCGTGGCCGACGCCGACGCCAGCGGCCTGGGCACCGTTCCCTTGGCAGTTCTCCAGGTTCCGCACCGCCATGACTCGCGTCTCGCCAGTATTGTGAGGTAGAGGTCCACCCCGCTTCGTCCTATACTCCGGGCCGCTGCCGATACCTGCCCCAGAATTCGCAGCGTAGACCATAACATGCTGGCGTTCTCCCGAGTCCCTGCGTCGCAGGATTACCCTCTGGTGTTTCGGGTGCCCCGGCTGCAGATAGAACCAGTTGGTCTCAAAGAGCCGGTGGCGGTAGAAGGGCAGCCCGAACATCGTCCCGCAGAGCCAGCCCGCCTGCATCCCGTGGGCCTCCAACCCCCGCTTCGCCAGCCCCTTGGCCCCGAACCGCGCCCCCATGACATTCTCGATCACGTACGGCTTGCCGATGGCGTTCAGGGCCTCCCGTAGGGGCAAGATTTGGAGCGGGTACTCCTTACCCTTCAGCCAGGGCAGGTTGTTCATCACCGAGTAGCCCTTGCATATGGGCGAGCCATGAATGGCGTCAAACTCCTGCCAGTGCTCCGCCAAATACTCGAAGGCGTCCGCCTGATGAAACTCGAAGGGGTAGTGTTTCTGCGGCTCCAGATCAACGCCCACTACCTCCCAGCCAGCTTGGGAGTAGCCCATTCCTGCGCCGCCGCCGCCGCAAAAGAGGTCTAAGAGCTTCATCGCAGTATCACCGCCACGTCGCCCATTGACCGCACCACCAACCCCTGCCCGCCCGCCTCGCGGATTTTATGTATCTCATGATCTTGCAGCAATGTGGCCTTCTCCCCCGGCGCCTTGATCTCCAGGGCGATGAATCTGCCCTGCCAGCATACCAGCAGGTCCGGCGTACCCCGCTGCTGTAGCGGGCTGCCCACTACCTTGAAGACGTAGGCTCCGCGCTCCCGCAGATAGCGGATGATCTGGCGCTGTAGGGCGGACTCTCTCATATCAGTCATACCTAGCTTTATTCGTATTTCAAAAGGCAAAAAACAGGGCCGACTACACGGCCCTGTTTACAACGAAACCCCTCTTTAATTACCGGAGTTCTGAGCGGAACTCTTCTACCGAGATTTCAAGGAGTGTCAATATGCTTCGCAACGTCCCCTTTGGTATCTCGGTTTTCCCTAATACGACTGGAGCCGTCAAAACGCGGCCATCGGCCAAGTATCTATGATAGGATTGGTGACTACCAGAATGAGAATTACCGCGGCAACAACCCAAGCGTTGTAAAGCTGCTACGACTTGGTTACTCGAACAAAGGGGTATTTGGCTGCTTCTCACTCAGTCAGCATAGCCCATGGCGCTAGCAAGTGCAACTTCGCGAGTATAAGCCCGAAAAGTCTTGCCAGGAGGAACGGAGACGGAGACCTTTACAGATAAGGAAGTGTCTCTTTTGACCTCAATGCCTTTCTCCGAAAACACTTGGTCAATGATACCAAGTTCCTCCAGTGCATTCAGATGGACTTTGAGAGCATCCCCCAGATTGTCTAGAGCTTCCTCAACGGAGTCTCCACAACTAGCCACGCCCAACTCTACACAGGTGGAGACAAAGTGGTTGTCTTCCTTTTCCACTGTTCCGGTGAGCACCACATACTCCTTTACTGTTTCTTCTAGACGAACCATCGGTGACCTCCCCCAGGGCTTATAAAACCCATGTTACTATCACAACACTCTCCAAATGTCAAGAAGTTTCCTAATTTTGGCCCAGAACTGCCTTGACAACCACGACACTCTCCAAATGTCAATAGACTTATTGCTAATTTTGGCCCGAAAATCCGTTAACAAACAAAGTATACCATGATTGTCTGGCGATTTGGGAATTAAGGTCAAGGACATCGAAGTACCAATTAGTGAATAATTTGAAGTGTTACTTTGTTGTGTCCTACGCAACCCGTCTAACAGATGCTCTGCACCCTGTCGCCAAAGCCTGTGCCTGGCAGACGACGATGGACATCATCGCATGAAAGGCGACCTTGAATCGGCCCCGCACCCGAAGGCTATCCAGTCTACGGTGCCCCTTGAGTCGCCCATTCAGCCGCTCAATGGCCGTCCGACGGTTGTAGATAGCCTTCCACTCTGGCGTCTTGACCGTCTTGGCGTAAGCCTTCTTGTGGCTGGGATTCGGGTCAATGATGGGTTCTCCCTTGTACTGCCTCCGAATCAGGTGGCGGAGGGCATCGCTGGAGTAGGCAGCATCGCAGGCAATCCGCTTGAATCTGTATTCCGCAATCACACAAGCACTTAATTGCTGGGCAATTCCATTGACGAGATTCCTGGGCAATTAAACGCCCGAATCGTTGACCTTTGACGATCGGAATGATTTTCATAGCAATCTAACAGC
>DATCIL010000511.1:0-1205 GCA_036507795.1 Anaerolineales bacterium
GGGCAGGTCATGCTGGTGCAGGGGCGCTTTCTCACCGAGCCGGCGCCCG
Organism: Anaerolineales bacterium; assembly: GCA_036507795.1. Lineage (GTDB taxonomy): Bacteria > Chloroflexota > Anaerolineae > Anaerolineales > UBA4823 > DASQQR01. The sequence goes on from DATCIL010000511.1 coordinate 50, forward strand.
AAGTCGAGCTGACCGAAGCTTCGCCCCGGTACCTGGACGAAAAACGCACTTTTGAGACCGAACGGCTGCAAACCTGGTTTGGATGAATCAAACCACAGATTTCATAGATAAACCCAAATGCCGCATTTCCTGGTGGATAGCCTTCGCTCGGGCTTAACCAACCTGTTTCCGCGTAACTGGATCTCTTATCCAGAGAGATACGTGTTCCGGCTGCACAGTCTCTTCCACGATCGAGATAAGTGTTCTCGTGATTTGATTTGCTGTTTTTCCAGAGGGTTGGTTAATCGGTACCGGGCAAATAGGGCCGCAAAAGCCAGTACCACAGAAATCGCGGCGATCCTAACCCTTAATTACGCGTTTACTTGACGGAGATTGTCTTGCTCTTATTTGAGGAACGCCACACCATTGTCGAATTCGGCAAAAGACTGATTACCGCTCACCTGACTACCGGCTCCGGGGGGAATTTAAGCATCTACAACCGCGCGGAAGGGCTGATTGCGATCAAACCATCGGGAATTGATTACTTTTCGATGCAACCCGACGACGTCGTCGTGGTAACGCCAAAAGGTGAAATCGTAGATGGGAAGTTGAAACCCTCCAGTGAGATCCGCTTTCATCTGGACTTATTGAACCACCGTCCGGACATCAACGCCGTCCTGCACACCCACCAGGTCTACGCCACAACCATCGCCTGCCTGAACTGGGAACTGCCCGCCGTTCATTATCTGGTTGGCTTCTGCGGCAACAAGGTCCCGCTGGCGCCCTATGCCACCTTTGGAACAGCCGAATTGTCCGAGAATATTTTAGACTCGATCGGCAACTATAACGCCTGCTTGCTGGCAAACCATGGAATTGTGACGGTGGGACCCAATATGGCAGCCGCCTTTACAACCGCAGAGGAGCTTGAACTGGTCGCAAGGCTGTACTACCAGGCCAAATGTCTGGGAGAGCCGGTCATTCTCTCGGATCAGGAGATGGCTGTGATTGGCGAAAGGTTCAAGACCTACGGTCAAAGAAAATAAATATTTGCGCCTTTCATCTGCAACCTGCCTGCGACCCGCATCTTGCGATCCCAGATCCCTCCGGCAATTCGCCAATCGCAAATCCTAATTCGCCATTTGCGTCCAATTCGCGGATTCCCCTCAGGAGTCCTCGA
>DATCIL010000512.1:0-2620 GCA_036507795.1 Anaerolineales bacterium
CGCACGGGGGAGAGCTCAAAACCCGGCTGCTGCACGCCCAGGATTTGGGCATTGATGCGCTCTTCCGCACTGTTCAGGACCTCGGTATAGTACTGGTGCATCCCGTGACCCTTATGAATTTCTGTAGCGTAAAAAACATGAGAGACAATCATGTCACGCGGATCCCGATACACGAAAATCGTGGCTTTTCCGCTTCCAGTCAGAGCCTGAATAAAAGGTTCTCGGGCGTGAACGTAGCCGTAGCGAATGTCTCCGGGGAGCATTGCCAGAATGTTGGCCAAGACCATTTTGTCTGGCAAATTCCGGTTGTCTTCAGAACGGTTGACAGGCGGGAAACCCGGATCTACGAACGGACCCAGCCGGGTCAGACCCAGCAAAATCTGGATGATCAAGTGCGAACCTGACTTGGGCATCGCGTTGCCAAACACGATTGGCAAGCCTGCTACTCGAAAACCGTTCCAACGCAGGGAGGTGGACGCCCGGCGAAGCCGCCAGCGAAACAGTTTTAAACGATGCTTCACAGTATAAAACTGGCGCTGCTTATCAGCCACCGGCATCTTTGACCTTGGAGACCCCTACCGGTTGATACTTCGGATCCCACACGCCCCAGGGCATGCCGTTCTCGCCGGACTGGAAATAAAATTCAGCCAGATTATTGCGCAGCTCCTCCGAATCCTGCAGCTCGGCAAACAGCTCAGCATAGCGATCATAATTCGAAGGGACGTACGAGGACAGACCAAAAGCCCGGCGCAGAGTTTCATCCGTGTAGCACCAGCCTTTGGAAGGTTGGTGATACCAGTCCTGGTCGGGAGAGGCAGCCAGCGTGACTAACAGGCGACCGCCCGGCTTCAGGACACGTATCAGTTCGGATACAACTCCGTTCAAATCATCGGGCGAGTTGTGTTCCAGGGCGGACACGCCCACGATGTAATCCAACGAATTATCGGGTATGTCCGGCATACGCCCCAAATCCTGGCTGTAGATAAGCACGCGGCCCTCGGGACGTTTTGGGAATCCATTCTCAAGGATGTCGATTGCGCTGTTGGCAACCATCTTTAAAAAATTCTGCACCTGGCCTCTGCGGTAGCGGTATGCCAGGATGACGGGCTTTAAATCTATTTTTCGCAGGCCGCGCACATGGAAGCGCAAGCGAAAGCGCAGGGGCAAGTAGGCGCGTTCCAGCCGGTCCACGCTCACGACTTCAGCCCCTTTTTGCGCCAGGTACCACTGCATAACGCCGATTCCCGCGCCCGCATCCATTACCCGGATCCTGCGATCCAGGGCCATCTGGCTGAGAATCCAGGTCAGGTCCAAGAGATAATGCCAGCCAAATTCAAGCCGCAGGTCTTTGGCCAGGTCCTTGAGTTCATTGACGAGCGTGCGGTGCTGGTCCAGCAGGGAAACAGGTAAAATCTCGATCTTTTCTTGCATAGTTTAATTGTCTTTCAATAGAAAGGGCTTGCCATGGAGGATGCCATCGACCAGCACCTGGATAGTTGGCGAACGGTCTGGAGATAACTGCCGCCACGTAAATGGGCGCAGCTGCACAAAGCCAGGGCGCGGTTGATTCTCCAGAAAATCGCCAAAGGGTAAAGAAGCCCGGAAAAGCTGGTAGTACATAAAGCGCCGGGCGTTTCGCCGAAACTCAACGGGCGTTTCGATGGGCTTTTGCGACTTCAAAAAATTCTGAGCCTGCCGATAGTGCTCCTGCGGCTTCTCAGGAAAAAATACCGTTGGGACCTGGGTGTAGCGCGCCTTACCCCCGCACAGCACCGCGGCGCCCATCAACGCTGCCTCCAGACCAATTGAAGAGTTATAAACCATGACAAACTTGGCCCGCTGGATCAACTCATATGAACTGGTGTATTCCTGAGGCTCGATAAAAATCACGTTCGGCAGGTCAGCAACCTTGTGACGCTGCACCCACGCCTTGACGGTCTGCCGGCTCTGCTTGGCTGTCCCCGGACGCATTTCATCCGGATGGGCGCGGATGACAAACAACGTCCTGGGATGGTCCCGGATCAGTTCCAATACCATATCCAGCCAGGCAAACATATGCGGGAAAACCGTGTTGGCATGCACCTGGCTGGTGTCATAAATAACATTGGTAAAGACCGGAACGACCTGGTCAAAATTTTCCGCTTTCCGGAGAAACTCCGCATCTAAACCACGCATTTCGGGCCAGAAGCGAATGCCCGCCATGGTGAAGTGGCCTTGAAAGCGCTGTTCGAGATAGGCGTCCAGCCTGGCGTCTTGATCTGGGGAGAGCTCGAAATCTGCGGGGATGTCGATTGGATAAGCCGTAGCTTCCCCCTCCGTGAAGAAAGCCGAAAAAGGGCGAAAGCCAACCTCGTAGGTGATCACGCGCACACCGCGCCGCCGGGCGACCCAGCGGGCAACGGCCTCAGGATACATCACGCCGTTGAATATCACGGCTGTTTCCGGCGCAACCTGGTCCAGAAAGCGACCAAAGTCAAGAGCGACGTGGTATGCCGACAAAATATACTCGCGGAACAGAGCCAGTGTACTTTCATCCTGGTTCAAGTGGTGCCGGCGTAAAGCCCAACGCAACGAAGGCAGCGCCAGTGGCCCCAGGGGAAGGGTGAGCGCCTCTGATGAC
>DATCIL010000513.1:0-2257 GCA_036507795.1 Anaerolineales bacterium
TAAAGAAGATTTGCTCGATGATACCCAACCTATGCCCACTCGTCTACCCTCACTTTTTAAGCAATCTCAAGGGGGGCCGGGGGGGATTCTTCTCCACCGGCAGCCAGTTTTCCTGCGGAGCCAGCGGGCACTGCCATCGGGAATTGTAAGCGCAGGAGGGATTATAAGCGTAGTTGAAGTCGATCACCAGGCGCTCGCCCTCCCGGCCCAGGTCGGCGCCCTTAATCGTGTCCAGCAGATACCTCCCCCCGCCGTAGGTTTCGCTGCGGTTCGTCTCATCCAGGAACGGCAGGAAAACGCCGCTTTCGCAATTTGTATTCCGCGAAATCCGCCGAGCGGCGCCCTTCGCCGCCATCCGCGTCCCACCATCTTAACCCAACCGGATGCGCGGATTCAGCACAAAAACCTTCGCCCTCCCTCTTAAATTATCCGCGAAATCCGCCGAGCGGCGCCCTTCGCCGCCATCCGCGTCCAAAAAATCTACCCCAACCGGATGCGCGGATTCAGCACAAAAACCTCCGCCCTCCTCTTAAATTATCCGTGAAATCCGTGTTGATCCGTGTCCAAAAATTCAGCCCAGCCGGATGCGCGGATTCAGCACCCCGTAAAGCAGATCGGCGATTAAATTGGCGCTGGCGAAGCCGACGACAGTCACCATGACGACCGCCTGCATCAACGGCAGGTCACGCCGGTCGATGGCGAAGACCAGCAAGCGTCCCAGGCCAGGATAGTTAAACACATTCTCAATAACGACCAGACCGCTGATCAGCCAGCCAAAACTGATGGCAATGATAGTGATGGTCGGTAAGAGCGCGTTACGCAGGACGTGCTTAAAGATCACCGTACTGCGCGGCAATCCTTTCAAATCCGCAGTACGCACGTAAGGCTTCTTCAGCTCTTCGATAACGCCGGCGCGGGTCAGGCGGGCGATATAGGCAAGCAGCACCAGGGTCGCCGTCACTGCCGGGAGGATGAGCATCGGCAGCGCCTCGGCAAAGCCGGCTTCCGGGCGAATGGAGGAGTTGGCCGGCAGGGAAGGAAGCCCGCGTTTGCGCAGCTCGAAGGAGAAAATCTGGATCAGGACCAGGCCGGTGACGAACTCTGGCAGGCCTACCACCGAGAGCGAAAAAATGTTTATCGCGTTATCGATAAATTTATTCTCGTTCAAACCGGCAACCACGCCTAAACTGACCGCCAATGGGACAGAAATGACCAGAGTTAAAGACGCCAGCATGAGTGAATTGCCCACCCGTTCTAACACAAGCGGCAAGATCGGCGAACGGGTGCTGAAAGATTGTCCCCAATCCCCGGTGGCGAAGTTTCTGAGCCAATTGAAATACTGGATGGGGAGGGGTTCATTCAAACCCAGGTTCTCCCGGCAGGAGACCAGGGCCTGCTCTCCCACTTCTCTGCCCAAAATAATGCGGCAAACATCGCCGGGCAGCCACTGCGTCACTGCAAAGATAATCAATGAGGTGAGCAGCACGGTTAGCAGCAGAAATCCTAAGCGGCGCAGAATGTACCTGAACATTTATTGCTCTTGTTTCTCAAAGACAAAGACACGTTCCTGCGACTCTAGCAAATCTTCCACCGGGATGTGGCAAAAATAGCGCTTGCCGCTGGCCTCATGCTCTCGCCAGGGCGGCACCTCCTCCACACAGATGTCCCCCAGGAAGCGCGGGCAGCGGGTGTGGAACGGGCAGCCGCTGGGAATGTCGGTGGGGCTGGGGATCTCTCCCTCCAGGCGGATCTGTTCTTGCTCCGCATCGGGATCTGCCAGGGGGATGGCCGAAAGCAGTGCCTCGGTGTAAGGATGGTAGGGCGGCTCGAAGAGATCACGAGCGTCCGCCACCTCCATCAAGTGCCCCAGGTAAATCACGGCGATCTTATCCGCCAGGAAACCCACAACAGCCAGATTGTGCGAGATGAACAGCATGCTGTTGCTGCGCTCAATCTGCATCTCATTCAGCAAATTCAAGATCGAGGCCTGAACGGACACATCCAGGGAAGAAACCGGCTCGTCACAGATCAACAGGTCCGGGTTGGAGGCGAAAGCCCGGGCGATGGCGGCTCGCTGTTTCTCCCCACCGCTCAACTGGCCTGGCAGGCGCCGGGCATAGGCAGGCGGCAGTCGCACTGCTTCGAGCAGACGGGCGACTTCTTCTTCCGCCTCCTTATTCGACTTTCCCATCAGGGTCACCAGAGGTCTGCGCAATGATTCGCCCACGGTCAGATATGGGTTAAAAGCTTCCTCCGG
>DATCIL010000514.1:0-2404 GCA_036507795.1 Anaerolineales bacterium
TTTAACGTCTTGCTCGAAGGTGCGCATTTTGCACGGACGACGAGGTGAACGACCACCGCCGACAGGGACGGTGGAGCGCATGAGGCACTCCCGATTTGCCGCCCCGCATCGAGCGGAGCAGCATAGCGGCGGTTCTCTGGAGCGGACTGTTCAGGCTGCGTCATCATATCTCAAAATAATCTGGCCGCTGGCCAAACGATACTACCGAGAACCGCGCCGAAGAACAAAAACACACGAGCCTGGTCGGAGAACGGATCGGTCGTTTCTCCGCGGCCAGTTGCGTTGCTGTGCTAGCTTAACTTCCTTCTCCGGCGAGCAAAAACCCCAAGGATTTGAGGGTTTTCTCAAAGTCGTCGGGCTACAATTCCGCCCAAACCGGCGGTTGGGCAAAGAGCGCGAGCAAGTTCAATTTGCTTAATTGCTCATTCAGATTCGAAGGGATTTCCGTGAGTAAGGTGGCCACATGCTGATCACCCGCCCGCACCGTTCCCACCCGGATACTTTGCAGTTCGCGCAAGATCCTCACCACTTCCCCAGCTTCCTGCCGCCCGCGCCACTCCCGTCCCAGACGCGCGCTCAACCAGTAGGCCAAAAAACAAATCCTCACATGGTTGCGTACACGGTCCGGACGCCAGTGGAACACCGGCCTGACCTCCAAGGAGCTTTTGAGTTCACAGAAAGCTTCTTCGACCTCCAGCAAGCCCTTGTAATGTCCGAGCACCTGCTCTTTGCTGAGCTTGTCCGCCACGGCGTTGGTGTGCAGCAGATACCAGCCGTCCAGGCGTTGTTCATCGCTGATCGTTTGGGTTTTGCGTTCCCACAACAATTGGCCCTTCTCATCGACCCGATAGCTGAAGTATTTGTGCGCCTTCTTTCTCACCAACATACGCCCCACCTGGCTGGCCAGCTTCTGCGCATCCCTCTTCTTGCGCTTAACGGCCGCCAGCCGTTTTAACTCCACCTCCGCTTGGGCCATCCGGCTTTGCCTCCGTTCCAGATCCCGTTGCTGCCGCCACGGTCCACCGGCAATGACGTAGCGTTTGGCGTGGTGCTCGACTTCCAGAATATTTTGCCGGTCTCCCAGCTCGGGTTGGTCTTCGCTTGGCAACTGCTCCAACAACGCCGCGAAGCTGGCGCTGGAGAGCCGTGTTACATATTCGAGCTTGGCTTTGTCCAGCGCTTCCAGGTTCAAGCGGCTGCTCATGCCTCCATCAAAGACGAACATCGCTTCCTGGATGCCAAAGCGTCTTTGCAAGGCGGCCAAAAGTCCCAGCAAGGTTGTGGTGTCCGCGCGGTTGCCGCGCAGGACTTCCAAGTGGATGGGGACCCCTTCCAGATCGGTGGCGACCGCCAGGATGATCTGGGGTCGATCGGAGCGATGGTCTCGGCTATGGCCGTAGCGGCCCAGGCGTTTGGGACCTTTGCCCTCAAAGTAAACGCTGGTCAGATCATAAAGCACCAGACGCACCTCTTTGGGAAAAGCCCGTTGATAAAGGGCCTTTTCCATTCTCACCCACCGTCCGTTGAATTGGTCCATCGCGGCGTAAAGATCATCTTCATCAAAGGACTCATCGGTTTTCAAACCGCAGGCGCGCGCCAGCAGCGTGCCCTGCGCCTGCTGGGCCAGCGCCAGCTTGGCGCAGGGAAAGAGCAGCCGGGCAAAGATCATGGCTTGAATCAAACCCCGATCACGCCCCTGGGGAACTCCTTCTAAGACGCCCTCCAAACCAAAGCGCTTCCAGGCGTCGACGAGCACGGCCAAGCCGCCATAACTCAAAGCGTTTTCCAACTGCAGTTGCTCGACGGCCACCAGGCGTTGGCCTTTGAGAGCCTGAGCCACCAGATCCCGAACATGGGCGGGCAGGCCGGTGATGTTGCAGACGGTGCGAGAACGGGGACCGTCGGGAGTGCGGAAAGATTCGCGCACCAGGTAGGATAAATAAGTTTTGTCTCCCCGTTTGGATGGAGTGGTTTGGACGAACACTGGCTACATGATAGATTATCTGAATTTGTTATATCAAGCATGAACTTCGTAATATAACTACATTTACTTGCTACATTTTATGGCAAAACACCGAAATCATTGGGCTTTCTCAAAAATGCCGGGGAAGTCAGGCTAGCGGCTTGGTTGCCATTCATCCGCATGTTGCCGGTATGGATAACTCCATTCGCACCGCTGAACCAATGGGATCCTTCAGAATCCATCTTCTCGTTGCTCACGATGACCTCGCTCGATCCCATGCAAGGGTGGTGGAGAACGGTCCTCTTGCAAGGACTAGCCAATACCAAGAACTGACCCTGACCCGTTTCCGCAACATCTGGGTGCGTCCGCTGTAACGGAGTTGGATCGCCGGGCGCTTGGAGATCGGACCCTGGCGAAGTGTCGCCAACGCAGTCCGATCGC
>DATCIL010000515.1:0-1136 GCA_036507795.1 Anaerolineales bacterium
TCGTATCCCTAGACATGTTTCCACCGTCCAAGGGGCTGTTCGCGGGATTTTACGGTCTCTATTTTTACCATGTGGTGCCATGGATCGGCGCGTTGCTTGCCCATGATCGCGCTGCGTACCAATACCTGTCGGAATCCGTGAGAACTTTCCACTCACCCGTGGCGGTAGCTGAGATTCTGAAGCAAGCCGGCTTTGCGCATATCACCTGGCGCAGATTTTTGTGCGGGGCGGTTTGCATGCACGTCGCAGAGAGGCCAAATCCATCCGGTATCCCAGCGTGAATCGATGCAAGGTTTCTCGAGCAGCTTCCTTATCTTCTTCCAGCAAATCGCGCTGGGCGGGTTGTTCGCCATATCGGTGACGCCATTTCACGAACTCGAAAGGGCTTTCTATAAATCCACGGGAGGGGTTTTATTCATCATCGCTTTGCTCGGGCTGTGGGGAAAGAGCAGAATTTATTGGGAGAGTATCTCGCAGGGTTTTACCTGGGGCATCGCGGCCGAGATTGTATTTCACGTCGCGTTCGTTTTGACATTCGCTTGCTATATGACCTCCTTGTGGTCCGATTGGCAACGGTTTAGGGCGCGAAGCTTCGCCGCCTGCATTATCACTGGCCTGATCGGCCTTATCTTGACCGCCCGCGGCTTTCACTCCGCGTCTGGTTTTTCCTTAGAGAGCGTGATCTACCCCGCGAGTTTTCTTCTTTCTTCTCTCTTGTTGGGCGGCGTCACCGTCGGCATGCTCATCGGCCACTGGTATTTGATCGACACAGGCCAAAGCCTCGATCCCTTCATCCGCATCTACAAGTTTTTTGTCGTCTCCCTGTTGCTTCAAGCCGCATGTTTTGTGCTAGACTTACCGCTGCTTTACTTTCATGGTTCACCGCAGATCGATACCGGCTTTGCGCGGCTCTGGACAAACCATGCGACCCTTTTGGCACTTCGGGTCCTGGTGGGTCAGATCGCGCCGCTGATTTTGTCTGGAATGATTTGGCGAACCCTGAAAATCCCGCACACCATGGCGGCCACGGGTCTTTTTTATATGGCTCTACTGGGCGTATTCGTCGGCGAAATATTGGGAAGGCAGATCCTGGCCTTAACTTCCCTCCCGCTGTAGGCTTGGCGCCCGCTTTACTC
>DATCIL010000516.1:0-2726 GCA_036507795.1 Anaerolineales bacterium
GATGGCAGTATGGAATTTCCAAAGCATGCTGAAGGTAGTGGATGGGAGCCAATAAATCGCGGGCATAGATGGGATGCCTGCGCATGACTTCCCATTCATCTTCCGCCAGCGGCCCGGGTTTGTGCAGGATCTTATCGGGGATGCCCATCTTGCCGATATCGTGCAAAAGCGCGCCGCGGCGGATATCGAGCAGGTCAGCCTCATGGACGCCCACGGCCGCCGCCAGTTTGACGGTCATCTCGGTCACGCGCTTGGTATGGCCTTCGGTCTCCTTGTCCCTTAAGTCGAGGGCTTTTACCCAGCCCTCCAGGGTGGTATCGTAGGCCAACATGAGCTCGGCGTTGGAGGTCTGGAGCTGTTCGAATAATTCGGCGTTATCGATGGCGATGGCGGCCTGAGAGGCGAGCATCTCCATGAACTCCAACCATTCGGGGTTCTTTGGAAAAGGCTGGCGGTGGAAGACCTCCAGCAGGCCCTTCACTTTGCCTTTGGCCACCAGGGGAGCGCCGAAATAGGCGGCGAAGCCCTCACCGGCGAGGAGCTGCGCGCGGGTGAAGCTTTCGTCGCCCGGATTTAATTGGGGCATGGCGACAATTTTTCGCTCCAGGGCAGCCTTACCGGCCAGCCCCTGGCCGACCCGCAGCCTGGTCTTCAGGATGGCATCGGTGCGGAAGCCGCGGCCGGCGGCATATTCCAGGGAATGATGGTGAGGACTGTAGAGAAGTATGGCGCTGGCGTGCACGCCCAGCTCGCCCATGACCTGGTCGAGGAGCACGTTCAAGGTGAGTCGCAGGTCGAGGCTGGAGGTGATGGCCATGTCAATGGCGCGGAGGGCGGCGAGCTGCTTCAAGCGCCGTTCGGTCTGCCGGTCGGCCTGCTTCTTCTCCTGCAGCAGCCTTTTTTGCTCCAAGGCGTGGTCCACGGCCTGGCCCAAACGAGCCAGGCGGTCCTTGAGGAGATAATCATCTGCGCCCTGGCGCATGGCCTCAACGGCGAGGTCTTCACCGATGGAGCCGGAGACAATAATGAAGGGGATGGTTAAATCCGCCCTGGATTTGAGGAGTTTGAGGGCCTGGAGGGCGTCGTACTGCGGCAGGGTATAGTCGGCCAGGATAATGTCTATTTCCGGGCTGAGGCGCCGGCTTAATTCCGCCTCATTCTCCACGCGCTGCCAGGTGACGTCGAAGCCATCGCGCTTCAGCTGGCGCAGCACGAGCTCGGCGTCATGCGGTGAATCTTCGATGATTAAGAGATTTAATTGGTTCCCCATGTTGGCAACAACCATCTAGCGAAGTGGAGATTCGTTCAAGAGCAACCAGTAAAGCCCGAGCTGTTGGACCGCCTCCGAAAAGCTGGTGAAATTCACGGGTTTGCGCACGTAGGAGTTGGCTCCCAGAGTAAAACTGGCGATAATATCTTCTTCCTCGCTGGAAGAGGTCAGCACGACGACGGGCAGCAGCCTGGTGCGCGCATCGGCGCGGATTCTCTCCAATACTTCTAAACCGTTAAGTTTAGGCAGTTTCAGATCCAGCAGCACCACTTCGGGAATCTCGCTGCCGTCCCGGCCGGCGTACTCCCCTTCTGCAAACAAAAAGTCGAGCGCCTCAACACCGTCGCGCACGACTTCCACATCATTAACAAGGTTATTTTTTCTCAACGCCCGGATTGTCAGCTCTTCGTCATCGGGATTGTCTTCAACTAAAAGAATATATTTCTTCCTCATCTGAGTTTCCTCTGCCTAAGGTAAAGTAGAAAGTTGCACCCCGGTCGACTGCCGCCTCCGCCCATACGTGTCCTTTGTGCCTGTGCACGATTCGCTGTACCGTTGCCAATCCAATCCCGGTTCCCGAAAATGCTTCGAAACTGTGCAGGCGCTGAAAGGCGCCAAATAGCTTGTCCGCATAGGCCATATCAAAACCTACCCCATTGTCCTGCACGAAGAATACCGGTTCCTCTGCAGATCCCTGGCGGACACCGAATTTTATGATGGTGTGATCTTGCTTGCCGGAGAACTTCCAGGCGTTATCCAGCAGGTTTTCGAGCATGATCTCCAGGAGGTTTTCATCACCATTAACAACAACACCTTCTTCGATCTCAAACTGCGCCTTTCGGTCCGGTTCACGCTGTTGTAATGCGCGGGCAAGATTTCGAGCAATCGAGGAGAGGTCGACAAAATCGTTTTTGAGTGCACTGCGCGTAATGCGGGACAAACGCAGCAGGTCGTCGATCAGAAGACCCATGCGTTGCGCAGCGGCCTGGCAACGCTCGAGGTAATGTTTCCCGGTTTCGTCGAGCGCGGCGTAATAATCATCCAGTAAAGCCTGGCTGAAACCGCTGATACTTCTCAATGGCGCCCGCAAATCGTGGGACACGGAATAGGTGAAGGCTTCCAGCTCCTGATTGGCGCTTTCCAATTGAGCCGTTCTCTCGTCCACTCGTTCCTCAAGTTCTTCATTGAGTTTTTTGGCTTCTAAATAGAGACGGGCGTTCTCGACTGCCATGGCGGCGTGCCGGGCCAGCTCTTCGGCTGTTTCAAGGTCGACCTGGTCGTATATCCGCCCCGATTCTGCCATCACCCATGTGATGGTACCAAGAATACGGTCGCGCACGATGATGGGTACAATGATGGTAGATTTCAACTTTAACTGTCGAAGAATAGCTAAAAGTTCCTCATCCTCGATCATCGATTCAATCAGGGCAGGGGGTATCTCGGATATCATCTCGGA
>DATCIL010000517.1:0-4390 GCA_036507795.1 Anaerolineales bacterium
TGCTTGCAGACTCGAAACCTTGAAGGAGGGCGGGCAGAATGGAAGTGATCCAGAGCGGGATCGGTGAACTGATCCAGCCGCCAGACGTAAACGCTTTCCGCGAATGGAACCGGGCTAAACCGAAGGCTCTCATCGATAAACGCATGACGGAGGCCGAGGCGGTCAGCCGCTTCATCCGGGATGGCGATTACATTGGCACGGAGCTATACGGCACGGTCCGCTGTCCCATGTCACTGATAAATGAGATCGTGCGACAGGGGATCACGGATTTGCGCGTGGCCGGACAGGGGGTGTTCGAGTTAGACATGCTGCTGGCAGACGGCCGGGTTAAAGCGTTAGACGTTACTTATATCGGCCTGGAAGTCTACGGTGTCTCCAACTGCTTACGGCGGGAAGTAGAAAGCGGGCGGGTGGAAACGTGCGTGGAGTGGAGCAACGCGGCTATCGCCTGGAGGTTTAAGGCGGCTGCCATGGGCGTTCCGTTCATCCCTGTTCGCTCTATGCTGGGCACGGATACACTGAAATATAGCGCAGCCAAGGTGGTGAAATGTCCGTACACCGGGGATCCAATCTGCCTGCTGCCGGCGCTGATCCTGGATGTGGGCCTGATACACGTGCACCGGGCAGACATTTACGGCAACGCCCAGATCGACGGGATCAGCGGGTTTGCCGCCGAGATGGCGCGAGCTTCCAAACGGCTGATCATCAGCGCCGAAGAGGTCGTGAGCAACGAGGAATTCCGCTGCCACCCAGACCGGACGATCATCCCATACTATCTCGTAGACGCGGTGGTAGAGGCGCCCTTTGGATCACATCCCGGCGAGATGTGCTATGTCTATGTGCGGGACGAAGCACAGATCAGGGAATGGGTGGAGGCGTCCAAAGAGATTGAAACTGCCCAGGCCTACCTGGACAAGTATATTTACGGCGTAAGCAATCACCAGGAATATCTGGAGATGATCGGACAAGAGCAACTCGACAATCTCAATCGAATGGCAAAAAGGGAGACTGATGAAAGAACAACGCCATAGCGATTTTCAGACTCCGCCAGGGACCCTGACCTATAACCCAACGGAACTGTTGATCTGCACGGCGGCCCGGCTGATGCCCGATAACACCACCGCTTTTATCGGAACAGGCATTCCGATGCTGGCGGCATCGCTGGCCCAAAAAATGCACGCACCGAACCTCGTGACGGTATTTGAATTTGGAGGCACTGGTGCGATCCTGGAAAAGCTCCCCTTGGCGGTTGGTGGAGAGTGCACGTTCCATAGAGCTGTGGCAGCCTCGGGAATTTGCGACATCGTTGAGACAGCCCAACGCGGTTTTATTGAATACGGCTTTCTGGGCGGCGCACAAATCGACCCTTACGGCAACCTGAACAGCACCGTGATCGGCGACTATTGCCAGCCGAAAGTGCGCCTACCGGGCAGCGGTGGAGCGAATGATGTCGGTTCACACTGCTGGCAGACAATTGCCATCATGCGCCAGGATAAACGCCGGTTTGTCGAGAAAGTTGATTTCGTTACCACGCCGGGCTACCTGAGCGGGCCCGGGGCGCGGGAAGCGGCTGGCCTACCACCCGGAACCGGACCTTACCGGGTAGTCACTAACCTGGCAGTACTCGGTTATCATGCCGAAAGCAAGCGGATGGTGCTGCTGGCAACTCAACCGGGAATTCCGATTGAGCAGGTATTTGCCAATACGGGGTTTGAACTGCTCGTGGCAGAGGTTGTAGAGGAAAACTCCCCTCCCACCGCCAAGGAACTGCAAATCCTCCGGGAGGAGGTGGACCGGGATCATTTGTATATTTGAGGGCAGGCGGGTATTACGTATTTCGTATTGCGTATTTCGTATTTTGGATTTCCTGAGGGGTTATTCGGCGGGCGGGGCTTGATTTCGGCCTCTCACTCAGGTAGGTTCTGTTGATTTTCTAAGGCAATGAGCCAGGAGTCATAGGCATCTGCCCAATTCTCATCAGTTACAACCAGCACCTTGGAGGCGCCATCGCGGTCTTTGATGGTAAAGATCCGCTCGGGGCGGTCGTCATCCACAATTTCTATGGTGCAGTCAAGCGGTTCCACTTCATCACGCAGGAAATGCCAGGCAAAATGGCTTTCGCAGGCCGCGTCCCAACAATTACAGTTGCGGCGGTCAAGAACTATCTTCATGCTGTTCTCCTTTTTTAGTCAAATAACGCACGCGCTACCCACCGGGAATAATCCCTCCCCTAATTTAGCATTTTGTCCGCCTGCATAAAAGGGACTAATGACCTCAATTTGGGCGACATACGTAATGTCGCGATATAGCAGTTATTGGGGATTTTATTCTGCGCCCTGGGCAAAGAGGAGAAGCCAGGAACCCCAGTAGCGGGAGCCATCACCAGATTCGCACTCGGCGGCAGTCAATTCAGATACCGGCTCACCGCCCTCCGCCAGGCGCAGGGAGTAGACTTCACCGGGTGTCATGGTGAAATCGGCATAACCGGGACCCAATTCGGACTTAATACCTGTAAAGAAATGATTTTCACCCCCTTCCCAGTTGACGACCACCTCAATACCGGATATCTGATCACCGGCGGCATTTTCGGCTACCACCTGGATCATGGGCTCAGCCAGGTTTGGATCACAAACAAAGGATTTTTCTTCCAGTGCAATGGGCGCTCCGGATGTAGCCGTCGGCGTCCGAGTGGGCAGGGGCGCTCCGGTTGGAAGCGAAGTGCGGGTAGCCTGCGGGGTTTGCAGAGGGGCGCCAAGAGAGGGCGAGGGTTCACTCGTCTCGGCAGCAGCAGTTACAGGATTGGTGGGGATCTGGGGGGTTTCGGTTGGCAGCTGCGTTACCCCAGCCGTAGGACTGGCTGCCTCGACAGCGGCTGTCGGAACAGCAAGGGTCGAGACAGCGGTGGGAGAACCGGCGGCAACCACCGGTGTGGGCCCCTGACCAAGATCTAAGGCCAACAGAGCCAGGGCCTGGGCGACCTCGGGGGAGCCGCCGTCTGCCAGAGTGTGCTGGGCCTGTTCTGCCAGCGTGCGGGCGACGTCCCTGTCACTGAGCAGGTTCAGGCGAGCTTGAGCCCGTGCGATATCACGATTTGCTACATAAGCCGAAGCGATCAGGGCGCGATACTGGTCGCGGAAATCGGCGCGCATCGCGGCAGGGGAAGTATCTACGTATTCTACCGGTGAAACGACCCACGCATAGAGCAAGCCCAGGAAAGCGCCAAGCACAAAGCCGGTCAGCAAATACCAGGGGCCGCGATTTTCTCTCAAGATCCCCCCGTTCCGGTAATGGGGTTCCAGGTCTGTAAATCGCTGGCGAGCTGGCTCAACAGCTCCAGATCGGAATCGGCGTATCCGTTCTGGGCGCCAAATATCAAAGCCTGGCGAACATGTTCGGTTGGCGATGATTCGCCCAGCAATGCCAGGCGGCGGGCAGCCAACGGTAAATCCCTGTTCTGGTTGTAGGATTCGGCGACCATCAGAACATAATCTGCCTGGTAGTCGGCTCTAAGAGAACTGGGTGTCGTGTCGACATATTTAACCGGATTAACGACCCAGCCGTACAGCAAACCCAGCACACCACCAAGCAGAACGGCAATTAAAAAACGGATCCAGCGAGACACGGGGGTTATTGTGCCATAGAGCCACCATCTGATCAAGGGGGAAAGATCAGAGATGTAAGTTAATTTCTTCCAGTGGAAATAGGACAAACTTCACTTAACTATGGAGAATATTAGGTGTATCTTCATTATAGAAGAGCGTGTTGCTGTCTGCTTGATTCGATCCCAATATTCCTGTACAATCATATTGGGAATCCTTTTCCACCTACCCGCCCTTGCTTCATTTCTTAAGGAGGGAGCCAAAGTCATGGATATCATCAAAGTAAGGGGCACCTCCCGCACCTCCGCCGTAGCAGGCGCAATCGCCGGCGTCGTCCGGGAATACAAACGTGCAGAAGTTCAGGCCATTGGAGCAAGCGCCGTCAATCAGGCAGTCAAGGCCATGGCACTCGCCAAAAGCTACCTGGTTCAAGACGGCCTCGATATCTTCTTCGTCCCCGAGTTTGTGGATGTCGAGATTGAGGAGAAAATCCGTACAGCGATCAAGTTTGTCGTTGAGTGTAAGTAGAGTTTTATCATGTAGATGGCTTCTCCCGCTGAGCCTGATTCTCCCGTTATTGCTAGGGGCGTGCGGGCCAAAGGCGCCCTCGAGAGCTGCTTCCAGCACAGTTGGCCCTAATTTACCTACGGAAAAGGCTGCCGTTCAGGCAACCATTACGGTTACCCATCCGGCAACGCAGACTGAAACGTCGCTCCCCACCAGCACTCCCGTGCCCACCTTTACCATCACGCCCAGCCCTACGCCGCTGGCATGCTGGAAAACCGGTGGGC
>DATCIL010000518.1:0-4506 GCA_036507795.1 Anaerolineales bacterium
CTATGGGATTGCTTCGTCGCAAAAAAGGCGCTCCTCCTAAGAAACTGTCACTGCGAGCGAAGCGTGGCAGTCTCCGTCCAAGGAGGAGATTGCTTCAGTCGCTCCGCTCCTTCGCAATGACAGTTTCCCAGGGGAAGAAGACCCGCGCTGGCGCTGTGGAGTTACTCGCAATGACACCCTAATGAGTTCTTCTGCTCGATCCGCCAGAGATTGATATAATCGACCCCGATCACAATATCCTACTATTTCGTACTGCGTTTACCCGTTCCCCTGTCTACCGCTAAGCCGTCCATGCAATCCAACCGGACAAAACGATATCTCTTCCTGGCGATCCTCCTGGCATACGCTTTGTACGCAGGAATCTATATCTTCAAAACCAGCTTCGTCGCTGGCGGGGAGCGCTATTTCGTACTGTTCGATGATGCCATGATCTCGATGCGCTACGCTCGCAACCTGGCGAACGGCGCCGGCCTTGTCTGGAACCCCGGAGGGGAGCGTATCGAGGGCTACACCAACCCGCTTTGGGTCGTATACATGGCTCTTTTTCACCTCTTTCCCATTGCGGCATCTAAAATGAGCCTGTTCATCCAGGCCAGCGGAGCCATTTTTCTAATTGCCAACCTGTTTTTTGTCCAGAAAATTGCAGAGAGGCTGTCCGGCAGCTGGATGGTGGGCCTCCTGGCGGTCATCCTGACTGCCTTTTATGTGCCGCTGAATAATTGGGGACTCCAGGGTATGGAAGTGAGTATTCTGACCCTGATCACTGGCGTTGCCGTTTGGCTGAGCCTGCAAGTTCTACGCACCCGGCGCTTTTCACCCTGGCTTTTTGTACTGCTCGGCATTAGCACATTGATCCGGATCGATATGGCCGTGCCCTATGTGGTCATCCTGGTATTCTTGCTGCTCGCCGTACCTGAGCAGCGCAAGCCAAACCTGGTCTGGGGCCTGGGGCTGATGGCTGCTTTTCTACTATTTCAAACGCTCTTCCGGCTGTGGTACTACGGCGACCTTCTTCCGAACACCTATTACTTGAAGATGACCGGCTCGCCGCTGTTGCTGCGGATCGGGCGCGGTCTTTATGTCCTGTCCCAGTTTATCTTGAGTTTTAATTGGATCCTCTTTGGGCTGCCTTTAGCGATCCTGATCTTCCGCCGTGATCGCGCCATCCTGCTCCCGTTCCTTTTGATTTTAGGCCAGCTGGCTTACAGCGTTTACGTTGGCGGGGATGCCTGGGAACATAGGGGCGGCAGCAACCGCTACATCTCGATCGTCATGCCTGCTTTCTTTATCCTCTTCGTTTACGCCGCCGATCTAATCCGGAGGGCTGTCAGCAGTAAATTCCAGGAAGCAGGGTCAAGCGCCAATCTTCTTACGCAAGCAGGATTCATCGCCTTTTTACTCGCCAGCATGATCAACTTCAATTTTGAAGAAAACTTTCGATCGCTGGAGCGCTGGGCGCTATTGCGACAGCCCACGTTCATCGAGGGGAATAAAGAGTACGTGCAAATTTCGCTGGCATTGGAAAAAATCACCAGGCCCGATGCGAAGATCGCCGTCGTCAGCGCCGGCGCGATCCCTTACTTTACCGACCGGTACGCCATTGATCTGCTAGGCAAGAGCGACGCCAAAATTTCCCACCTTAAGGCCCGCCGTACGGGCGGACTGCTCAATCTCAGCAACTTCCGGCCGGGACACATGAAATGGGATTATGACTACTCGATCGGCGAGCTCCAGCCGGATGTCGTCGTGCAGTTGTGGGGGAATACCGAAGAAGCCCAGGGGTATCTGGACAAATACTATGTGGTCGGGGGCGCAGAGGGCGATATACCGTTCAACTTGCGCCGCGGCTCCGAGAATATTCTATGGGAGCGGGTGCAGGTGGTTTCTGAGGAGTCTTGAATTAACGGCTAAGCGCGAAGAGCTTTTAACACGAAGGTCACGAAGTACACGAAGAAACACAAGGATATTTAAAAAAATCTTTGCGCAATTTCGGGATTTTGGCGCCTTGGCGGTTTTGCGTTAATTGGGCAGTTCGACGATCTGACGAGAGCTTTGCGACCGGTGGGCGGCGAGGGCGAGATCGAGGGCGCGGCGACCATCCTGGAGGGTACAGAGGGGCTGCTGATCGCCACGAACGACTGCCAGGAAGTGGCGCATCTCAGAGAGGAACATGTCGTTGCGGTCAAAGCCCAGCGGGGGCGGAAAAGATTCCCAGCCATCCAGTTCGCCCTGCTCAGAAGCCCGGTAGAGCGAGGCCGTTCCACCGGCATTATCCCAGCGGATGGAGCCACGGGTGCCGACAATTTCAAGATGATGCGCTGCGGGCTGCCGGTTAAAATCCAGATGCACGCTGCCAATCACGCTGTTTTCAAAGCGCAGGCCGATCTCAGCCGTATCCTCTACAGATAGCCCAAAGTCGTTTATCTGGCCGGTCAAACACCATACCTCCCGCACCTCACCCAATAGCCAGCGCAAATAATCCAGGGGATGGCACAACGTCAGGATAACGCCGCCCCCTAAATCTTCCCGAGAACTGTAACTGCGGCGATAATCTTCCCACGGATGCATGCCCGGCAGGTATTCCGCGTAGACGGCCCGGACGGAAAGGGACCGTCCAATTTCACCTTCTTTAAGCCAGGTCAAGATCTGAAGCAGGGATGGATGGAAGCGAAATTGAAAGCCAACCAGGATACGGCTGCCGCTCCGGCTGGCGACAGATTCAAGTTCATCCAGCCGTTCGTTCGAGTGGGAGACCGGCTTTTCCAGCAAGATGTGGCAGCCGGCCTCAGCCACCGGGATGGCGACATCCAGGTGCAGGGAAGTGGGGTTCGAAATGATGACCGCATCCGGCCGGTGGGCCAGCGCCGCCTGCAGATCCGTCTCTACCGGAAACCTGTCCAACTCAGCATCCGGCAAGGTGCTTTGATGAGTGCGGTAGAGAAGGATGTCCCGCTCAGCCAGCGCCAGCAGGTTGCGCAGATGACGGCGTCCAATCGATCCGAGCCCGGCGATCAGAAACTTCATGCGACCTACCAGCTCAGACTCTGCTCAAATCCCCAGTCAATCAGCGTTTGACCGGCGATGGACTTGAAGATTTCCCGATCGCGGGAAGTAAATAGCTGGCGCCAGGAACCCTGCTTCCCCTTCTCTAAAGGCTCTACCAGCCTGCCCGCTTTTTGCCTCTGCCAATCGGCATCCGGGTTGCGCGCCAGCTCCGCTTCCAGGGCCTGAGGGAGACCAGCCAGATCGGGATCGGCGCCCAAAAAGGCCCAAACCCGCTGCATCTCTACGGGCGGCTGCGCCAACAAATGATCGTAGCGTAGAGACAGATAGCGGTCAGCGTACAGATCGCGGGCCATGGCGTCTGACTCAGATGCATTTTTTGCCCAGCCCTCAGCCCCCCAGCGGATCGCCTTTTCCGTGAATATGGATTTTTCTCCCCGCAAGAAAGGTTCCGGGTTGCGGATAAAGCCTTCCCGAATGTGCAGGTCTTCTGAAGACAGGTGCTGGGAAGCATCGATAAAGGTTTGAAAGCGATGCGACACCACGGTATCGCGCCCATCACGGACGATATACACCAAGCTTGCGTCGGGATAAACTTTGTGCATCAAGCGGACAGCCTCGCCGTTCAGCAGACTACTAGGACTTTTGTCGCCGACGATCGTTTTGCCCTCCCGGCGAGCATCCCTCTCCAGGATAAAATCGGCCACTGCCCGCAGGACTGCGGGCGAGAGGTCTTTACCCCGGTTCCAGCGGTTGCTGCGCCGGCCCAACCAGGCGCGCACCTGGGGATCAGAAACCAGGGATTGGAGGAGGGGAGGGCGGGTGAAGAAATGCGCCTGGTAGTTGCAGTACACCTGCGGGTGGAGCCGGACCAGGCGCACCAGGAGGGTGGTGCCGGAACGGGCGTGCCCGAATATAAAGAACTTTTCCAGTGGGAAGAAATCTTTGGCTTCGGCGACCTCCTCCGGCGTGATCGCAGGGATATCGGTCTCAATTACTGAGGGCGCCTGTCCATTCACCAACACCCGGGCGGCCAGCGCCAACCGCCGGCCGAGACTAGCCAACATGATTAATCCCCAAGAGATCGAGGAAGAAACCGGCGGTCCGCTTTCCGGCGCTTCCGTCTGTGAAGGTGCACTCCTCAGCGACAAAGCGCTGCCGAGCGGCGCGGTCTGCAGCTGGATTTTCCAGGTAATAATTGAGCGCCTGGCGCAGTTCAGCCTCGTTTAGCGCTTCCCGCCCGGCGCCGGACAGGCGAAAACGAGAATGCGTCGGCCAGCCGCCGATTCTCGACAACGGCAGCGTATATTTGCCGGGCCATCCGACCGGCGAGTCAATGCAAACGCTCACCACCGGTTTGCCGTGAACGGAAGCCTCGACGACCATGGTCGAGTAAACGGTGGTGAATACATCGGAGTACGCCATCATGGAAGCTTTCTCCGGCATATCCTCGCCTGAGTAGTAGCCCAACGATCCTCCCAACGGCACCGGTTCGACGACATG
>DATCIL010000519.1:0-15769 GCA_036507795.1 Anaerolineales bacterium
GCTCCCCCCTTATCAAGGGGGGCTGGGGGGGATTCCTGAGCGGTGCCACGTCGGCTTCACCCCTTACCAAGGGCGGCTGGGGGGGATTCTTCTCCTCTAATGAACCACCGTTCCATCCAACCTAACCTGATTCGCCTTCCCACCTTGATACGCCACCGCGACCAGTTCAGTTTCAATCGTCTCGCCGGGCTTCATAATCAGTGCGGTTCCGTTCTTGATTGCATTCTGGATTCCGGCCGGTGGATAGCTCGTAAAGGGCTCCAGGGCACAGTTGTAGGTGCGCCCGTACCATGGATAATCATGGTGGCCCCCGTAAACCTGCCACATCCACAGGTGCTTGAACAACCCTACATCCCATGCCATTCCAAAACCGAGGCCGGTTTTATCGTTCGTCAGGCTGTACCACCCCTCACTGAGATCTTTGAAGAACACGACATCCACGGATCCAGTCTCCCGTGGCCTTACCCGGGTGATATCCTGGAGCTCGCCTGTGCCCTTTAGGGGCACCATCGGGAAGTTATAGTCGCCACCGGGCTCCCACAAACCGTTCTTGTGAAACGCCAGCACCTCGACTTTTTTCGCTGGTGCGTTGACCACGCAGTTCTCATCCAGAAATGGTTCTCCAAACGCCGGATGGTGACCCCACATGATGGCAAATTCGGCCGGGGATTCGTTGACAAGGGCTTCTTGGATAAACAGCGCCCCCAGGTCGCGCTTTAATGTCATGGTGCGTTCCAGTCGTAACGGGGAGCGATAGGTTCTCACCCAGGTGCGTAGAGATGCGATTTCTGGAGTGTCCTCCTGGATGGCGGCTTGAAAAGGCAGCAGGGATACTTCTCCGTGCAAACCTTGAAAGGTACCCAAATAGGGTTCTGACGCCCACCCGGCGGAAGGTAGCACTTCCTGCCAGCCGCCATAATAATAATCATGGAAGGTGCCTTCCGGCAGCGCGCTCGTGGAGATAAAGGGTTTGCGCATCTCGATTGGCGATTGCCACAGGAAATCTAGATCGTTAGGTTTGAAGGTAAACTCGAAGATATCCGCGCCCTTATCCAGTAAAACTCCTACCCGGATGATCTCGTTCTCCAGAAAAGCAATGCGCATCCCTTTATAGGCGTAATCCAGGTTAATCCTGCAACCAGTTTTTCTCCCGTAGGTATACATTTGGCATGCCTCCTCACTACTCGTTGCTAAAGATTGAGAATCTTGAAAATTGGGATTATGTTGTTGAGACTGGGAATCTACCTCAGCCTGGACATACCAAACAGGCGCCTGACGTTTCTTCCAAAGTCGGCGCGCCACATGTCCAGCCCAACTGCTAATACAATGACGACCCCCAGAGTGATCTCCTGCCAGGAAGCTGGTACAGCCTGCAGGTTGAGGCCGTTCTGAACGACGGCTACGGTCAATGCGCCAATCAAAGTGGCGATCATGCTCCCAATCCCGCCGGTCAGGCTGGCGCCCCCGATCACAGCCGCGGCGATCGACTGCAGGCCCAGCTCAGCGCCGTAATTGGGTGATCCCGAATTCAGCCAGGAGGTCAGCAATACGCCACCGATCGCGGCGCTCAGACCTGCCAGAACGAAAGCCAATAGCCGTATGCGGTTAACGGCAATGCCGGTAAGCCGGGCCGCCGCTTCATTCCCGCCGACCGCGTAGATCGCCCGTCCTGGAACGGTGCTTCTTAAAAAGACGGCTGCCAGGGAATACAGAACGACCACATAGTAGAAAGGAAGCGGGATTCCTAACAATTTGCCATAGAAGATGGGTTCCAGTTTTGGGGATACCGAGAAAATCGGGGTGCCGTTGGTGATCAAAAACGCCAGACCCCGGTAAATGCTCATCGTCGCCAACGTTACAATGAAGGACGGGATTTTCCCATAGGTGCTGAATATTCCATTTATAAAACCCAAAACGATCCCGAGCAGCAATACCAGGGCGATGCCTAGAGGAAGCGGCAAACCCATATTCTTAACCAGGATCGCCAGGGTACAGGTCACCAGGGCGACCGTCGAACCCGGCGAGAGATCGATGCCCCCGGTGAGGATAACTAAAGTAGCGCCGATCGAAACGACTGCCACAGTTGCAACCTGAAGAGAAACATTTGACAGGTTTTGGGGGTGAAGAAAACGAGGGCTTGCGAAACTTACTAGCGTTGCAACGACCAGGAATGCTACCAGTGGGCCAGCAACTGTGTTCCGCAACAGTTTTGAAATTCGTTCCATTAAGTCACCTCTCCTTCGCTAGCATCGGCTCCAGAAGCCATACCGATCAATTCGTACTCCGTCATCCGCTCACTTTCGACGATCTCCAGTATCGAGCCATCCCGCACAACAGCAACCCGATCGCTCATAGCTAGAAGCTCGGGATAATCGGAGCTGATCAGAATGATGCTGATCCCGCTGGCGGTTAGCTCATTGATCACGTTGTATACTTCTAACTTTGCTCCGATATCGATGCCCTGCGTTGGTTCATCCATAATTAATAGGCGCGCCTGTGAGAACAACCAACGTGCAACGATCACTTTCTGCTGGTTGCCGCCGGAGAGGAACTGCACCGACCTCTCCAGAGCGTTCCGGTGGATGTTCATTCGTTCTACGTAATTTTCGCCAACCCTGCGTTCCGCTGAGAGGTTCAGGAAGGGGCCGCGCAATATTTTGCTTAAACGGGAAATTGTTATATTCTTCGGACCTTCAAAGTTGAAAAAACATCCTTCCGACTTGCGGTTTTCAGGGACCAGGCCGACTCCGGCTTTTACAGCTTGGTCTGGAGAATTGAACCTTACTTCTATTCCATCCAGGTAGATTCTTCCGGAGAGAATATGATCCAGTCCATAGATCGCTCGCGCTATCTCGGTCCTGCCTGACCCCAACATGCCACCCAAACCGAATACCTCCCCGACGTTCACGCTGAAACTTACGCCCTTTACACCATTTTCGGTGGTTATGTCCTCCACGTTGAGGCAGGGGGTGGGCTGAGTATTCCGCTCCTTCGGATAATGCTGTTGGATATCAAATCCAATCATCATGCGCACGACATCGCCCATCTTCAAAGTTGAGATAGGAGCCGAAGAAACTCTCTTTCCGTCTTTTAAAATAGTAACCCGGTCCGCTATCCGAAAGACTTCATCCAAACGATGGGAGATGTAGACGATCGCCTTATCCTGTTGCGTCAGACGCCGGATCAAATCCATCAAATGTTGGATTTCTACCAGTCCTAACGCTGCGGTAGGTTCATCCATAATCAGCAGGTTGGATTCTAAAGAGATGGCTTTCGCGATCTCGACCAGTTGTTGCTCTGCTACGGAGAGGTCTCTAACCACTGCATCAGGATCGAGTTTCAGGGAGAGCTGGTCTAGAACCTCCTGGGTCCCATTTCGCACGGCCGTCCAATCGATAATCCCTCCAGAGAACCGCGGATACCGGCCCAGATAAATATTTTCGGCGACCGTCAGGGTCGGGACCAGGGAGAATTCCTGGTAGATCGTGGCTACTCCGGACGCGCGCGCCTCCATGGGATGCCGAAAGTTAACTGCTTCTCCCCGAAAATAGATTTCTCCCCGTTCTGGTTGGTGTACACCTGCGATACATTTCGCCAGGGTGGATTTTCCGCAACCGTTTTCCCCCAGCAGTGCGTGCACCTCTCCCGGATATATTTCCATGGACACATCATCGAGTGCCTGTACACCGGGAAAAGCTTTCGATACACCGCGTAGCTCCCATAATGGACTCTTTGCTGGGGTTGCATCTGTCTCAAGTTCCTGCTCGGTCATCACCTTCATAGAATTATTTAAGGCCACGTATTGATTTTAAGTTTCAACCGATTTTGTTATCCTCAGCCCCAGCAAATCTTGCCTGGGGCTGAGGATAAATATCGAAGAAAGGCTTCTAATGTTTTATGGGCAAGTATACTCCTTGGAAGGCTTGGGGTATAGGTTTTCGGGGTGGCAGAGGAACTCCGCGGCGTTGTCCTTGTCGGCAATCACGGTGGGCGTTTCGGTCCAACCGCCCGGATAGCTTCCGTTTAGCACGTCCATAGCAACCTGGAGGGCGACCTTCCCCATGATAAAGGGGGTTGTGTTCACTGTAGCCGTCCAGCGTGCTCCGGCAATATCTTCCAGTCCGGCGGTATCGCCGTCATTCCCAAAGATTAAAACATCCTGTCGGCCAAGGGCTTCTGCAGCCGTAGCCGCGCCAATGGCAATATAGTCGTTGGCAGCCACGACCAGTTCGATCTCTGGATGGGCCTGGAGCATGTCCATCATGGACTGATTGCCGGTTTCAACATTCCATGCGGTTGGCAGGCTGGTGATGATCTCCATTTCTGGGTGCTGTGCGAAAGCGTCCAGGAAACCTCCAATGCGCTCGGTAGAGTGATAACCGGGAAGACCTTCGAGGACTCCCACCTTGGCCTGGTTGCTCACCATTTCAGCCGCGTACTCTCCCAGGTTAAACGTCCCCCCGCGCTGGCTGTAGCCGACGACTGCGTTGACCGGTGTCGGGAAGGCAGCGATGTCGGAATTGACGATGACTACGGCAATTCCCTTGTCGACAGCCAGCTTCACCAGCGGCGCAGCCGCTTGTTCGTCGTGGGTAGAAAGGATGATCGCATCGACATCCTGGGTCGTGACATCCTGGATCATCTTCATCTGGGTAGCAATATCCGAGCCGCTCTGCGGCGCTAGCATGAAGGTCTCTACGTTTAGTTCGGTGGCCTGGGCTTTGATGCCCTCGCCAATGGCCATGTAGTAGTTGAATTCGGTTGCCGGGGGCATATAGGCGATTCGAACAGCATCTCCCGCTTCATAGGCAACTGGGGCGGTTGATTGGGATCCCTCTTCTAACGGAACCGGCATGAGCCCGCCTTCTGGCGGCGCGTACTCTTCCATGGCTGGTGGCGCGGCTTCCTCTGTTTCAGGGGCCGGAGGTTGAGTCTCCGCAGCTGGAGCCTGAGTCTCAGCCGGTGGAGCCGCGGGAGTGGGTCCGCATGCTGCAAGAATTAGCGTGATGGCAATTAATGCGACGATTAGTTTCTTCATTTTCGCCTCCAATTAAGGTTTTTGGTAATTCTTCCTTACTTTCCAGTCAGGTAGGCTCTAATATTTTTTCTGATCGATCGGCTTGCCTCCTTTCGTGTTTTATTGGCTCTTTCTGCGCTCGTTGATTACGTCGACAACTACTGCAATGATCAGGATCAAGCCGGTAACGAGGTTCTGCCAATACACATCGACGCCCAGCAGATTCAGAGCGTTTGCCAGTACCCCCATAAATAAAGCTCCCAGGAAAGCGCCGAAGACTGAGCCCTCGCCGCCCGATAAACTTGCTCCACCGATAATAGTCGCTGTGATCACGCGCAGTTCTATCCCCGACCCTACCGTAACCGAAGACGAGCCGAAGCGGGCGGTGATCATCAGGCCCGCGACGCCTGCCAATACGGCAACCAGGCAGTAATTAAAAATCTTCACAAAATCGACGTTGATACCCGAAAGCCGCGCTGCTCTTTCATTTCCTCCGATGTAGTAAGATTGGCGGAAGAAACGCGAATTGCGCATCAAAAAATCGCCGATAATTACCAGGAATAACATGATGTAGATGGGATACTGCACGCCGAAGAGCCTGCCTTGTCCCACAACAGTGAATTCTTTGGGTAAGTTCAACACTGCTCTGCCCTCAGCCAGGACTAGCAATAGCCCGCGCACCGTAATCAGCATTCCCAAGGTCGTAATGAAGGGATTGATCTTCAGCTTGGCGACCAGTAGTCCATTCGCCAGGCCAACCCCCAAAGCAGCGAGCAGACCGATAAGGATTGATGCAGGCGTAGAGAGGTGGAGCGATGTAAGCGCCAGTCCGGTGACGACGCCGGTCAATGCCAGGGTCGATCCTACCGACAGGTCCAGACCTCCCGATATCAACAGGACAACCATACCGACAGCAATCGTCGCCTCCACCGATAGGCCCAGCAAGATGGCCTCGAGATTCGCCCATGTCATAAAAACCGGGGAAATAATCCCCATGATCGTGCTGAAGACGATCAGCACGGCGATTAGGGCAAACTCACGGAAAGCTGCAAAAGCCTGGATGGTACGTGGTATCAGCGCGCCTTTCAGCATGTACCGTCTCTCCTCGCTTTCTTCATCGTCAGCTTCAGGGTAAGCTCTGATACTCCTCCATGCGATTCAGCCCGGCCGCATAGGATAGGATCAGTTCTTCAGAAAAGTCAGTCCTGTTAACGACTCCTTGAATCCTTCCCTGGTGCATCACGAGGATGCGATCGCACATTCCGACCAATTCGGTGAGATCGGAAGAAATCATAATAATGCCATTACCGTCTGCGACAATTTCACGCAGTTTTTGATAAATCTCAGCCCGGGCGCCTACGTCAACGCCTCTTGTGGGTTCATCAAAGACAATCACCTTGGGTTCGGTCCCCATCCACATGGCCACCAGTGTCTTCTGCTGGTTGCCGCCGGAAAGGGTGAGGACCTTTTTGAGGATGGAAGGGGTATTAATCGATAATTTCGTCACCAGATTTGTAGCAAATCGATCGATCTCCTTTTTGTTGAGAAAATCCAGCCTGGATGACAAATCTCTCAGGGAGGGTGCGATTACGTTCTCTCGAATGGGCATGTCCAGGAAGAGACCTTCAGCTTTCCGGTCCTCCGTTAAGTAGACGATCCCCTTTTCGATGGCTTCTTCGGGGCTGGCAATCTTGACCTCTGCACCGTTCAAGAAGATGCGCCCGGAATCTTTGCGGTCGATTCCGAAAATGGCTCTTCCCATCTCGGTTCTTCCGGCGCCCACCAGGCCGGCGAATCCCAGGATTTCTCCTCGCTGTAATCCAAACGAGACATCCTGAAAGGCGCCTTTGCGACTCAGGTTTTCGACTCGAAAGTATTCTGTAGCAGATGGTTCTCCGGAGGCCGTCCCATACAAATTTGCAATTTGGCGACCTACCATCATCGAAACCAGTTCGCTCTCGGTAACCTCACTGACTACCCTGTCGCCGATGTATTTGCCATCCCGCATCACAACCACCCGGCTGGCAATCTGAAATATCTCAGAAAGCTTATGCGTGATGTAGATAAACGACATTCCCTCGCCCTGCAGCCTGCGCATGTTTTGGAAAAGAGAGGAAATTTCTCCTTCGGTCAGTGATGAAGTCGGTTCGTCCAGGATCAAAACTTTCGGGTTGGTTGAAATCGCTTTTAAGACCTCCAGGATCTGTTGCTGGCCCATTGACAGATTCTTCACCAGCTTCCTGGGGTCAAGTTCAAGTTCGAACCGGCCGAGAAACTGGTCTGTTTCCTGGTACAGGTCGTTCCAACGGATGTTGTTGAGCGTGCCGACGGGTTGGCGATTGGCAAAAATGTTCTCCGCAACCGAGAGACTGGTCACGAGAGAAAGCTCTTGAAACACCATGCTTATCCCGGCTTGCATGGCATCCTCGGGTGAGTTGAAGGATACCGGCTGGCCGCTAAAGATAATCCGTCCGCTATCCTGTCTCTGAGCGCCGCCCAGGATCTGCGTTAGCGTGCTTTTGCCCGCGCCATTCTCACCAACCAGCGCCAGTACTTCACCTTCGTAAAGTGTCAGGCTGACCTCATCAACCGCCTGGACACCCGGAAAGCTTTTGGAAAGTTGTTCTGCTCGGAGAACTTCATTCACAGATGTCTGCCAATCCTTCTTTAAGCAAGGGATGCGGGTGTTCACCCGCATCCCCTTGGGACGTTATTGCGTATAGGTTTCGTTGGCTTCCAGGAAGTAGTCGACGTTAGTCTCATCGATGTAGTTGACCCACAGGTTAACGTTGGTCGGTCCGGTAAGAACGCCTGCGGCTGAATTATCCGAGGTCAGTGGCGCTTGGTGGTGGGCAAAGTTGTATAGTACCAGCCCGCACCAGTAAGCCATCGCTGCGTCATCCTGAGCCACCGTTCCGGTCAGGGTTCCGTCTTTGATCTTCTGCAAGATATCTGAGTTGCGGTCCATGGAGACGACTTTGACCTGTCCAACTTTTCCGGCCTCTTCGACGGCTGTGGCCGCGCCGATGCCGCCCGTCGAGTCGGTGCCGACGAAGGCCGCCAGGTCAGCGTGTCTCTGCAGGATGTCTTTGGCGACGTTGATCGAGGTGACCGTATCAGCCTTGGTATCGCCCACCTGAACGACTTCGATGTCAGGATAAGCCTTGAAGGCATCCCGGTAGCCGGCCTCGCGTGCATCGAACATGCCCACACCGGGGATGCTCAGAATGGCGACTTTCCCTTTGCCGCCTAAGGCCTCGGCGATAGCTCTGCCGCCGGTATAGCCTAGATCATACTGGTTAGAGCCAACAAAAGCTAGGCGTTTGGATTCAGGCAAGTCGCCCAAAATGGTAACAACCGGGATTCCGCTGTCCACAGCTTTATTGATCGAGGGCACCAGGACCGGTTCGACTGCAAATACGCAGATTCCCTTCGGCTTCTTGGCGATTGCCTGGTCGAAAGCCGCGACCATGGCATTCATATCGTACTCGGCTGGGCCAACGTACGTAGTCTTCACGCCCAGAACATCTCCGGCCCATTTCCACCCATACTGGTGGGCATTGAAGAACTCCAGGTTGCCCATCGCTGAGACGTAAATATATTCCTCATCAGATGTTGCTGCAGGCGCTTCATCCGCAGCCGGCTGCTGTTCCGCCGGTGCAGCTGTGGGTTGTGCACAGGCGGAGAGGAGCATCCCCCAGAGTACCAAAACGCTCAAAATTATGTAAAGGTTACGCTTCATCTTTCTCTCCTTTATGCAAGGTTTCTTATACAATCTGGATACGATATTTCGCATTTCCTTGATGCTTGTAAATCTTTATTACGAGTTGTCACCTCCTGCTTGCCGTTTATACGTTTGGTAATCTTGTGGTCCATCGTTGGTCGTGTTCTAAACGGCCTATCTGGACACCCGTTTGCCGCCGCCTTCCATGTCTGCCTTCAGCAAGGACTGGACTTCTGCCTTGGTTACGATAGGCAGGTCAAACATGAGGGTCTGTTTGATGCGGGTAGCGGCATCGCCGATGAGAATGCCCCTCTCAATTCCCTCCGTGTTGAAACCGGCCGAGAGCAGGCCATAATAGAATCCACCATTCCAGGTATCGCCGCCGCCAAGCCGGTCCGCCAGCACGATCGGCTTGACTGCCGGGGAGCGGACGAAATTTCCTTGCTCATCCATGGCCGCCGTTTCCCAGCGGTGCCGTTCAAAGGTATCTGGGTAACGGATGGTAAGGGCCACAATCTTTGTTCTGAATTGGTCGCCAACACGGCTGGCAAAATCCTTTATGTCGGCATCGGTGATCTCGCCGATGTCGCCTTTATCGATCTGTTCGGCGCTGTACTGCCCGCAGGCGATGCCATAGATTTTTGCCATATCCTCGATAGTGGTGATGAACACGTCGACATGTTTTTCGATCAAGGGCGTCATCACCGCCTTACACTGTTCCGCGTTCCACAGGGTTGCGCGGTAGTTGAAATCCATGCCAATCAGGCAATCGTCTGGCTTGGCCGCAATCGCCTCCTCGAAGGCTTCCAACAAGAAGTTTTTTTCATACTTGCTGTGGTAGGCTAATCCGAACGAGATGCCCGAGGTATGAAACAGCCTGCAATCGCGCAAAGCGGATTTCCAATCGACCATTCCAGCTCCCAATTTGCTGGCCGCGGAGTACATGCGTTGGTAGTAACCGACGCTCTTTCGGGGGGTGCGTCCCAATTCATAAAGGAAACGGCCAACCGGCTCTGTTTTAGGTGCCCAGACGATATAGGCCGTGTTGATTCCCTGGCTGCGCGCCGTGTCCCGAATCAGCCACCCGTAAGGATTATCCGGAATGCGGGTGATGTAGGCGGAAGGAATACCGAATCTGGCCAATAGCATCGCCAGCGTAAACTCGCTGCCGGCCAATGAAAGCAGAACCTGGCGGGTCATTTCCAGGCGTTGCTGGTCGGATGGAGTATCCCGAATCATGGTCTCCCCGAAGGTGACGAAAGCCGGGCCTTTCCCGGCAAAGGTGCTCAAGTCGTCTTGTGTGATGTTGAACTTGAGGCTCATATTAAAGATCTCCTTCTACCAGGATTCGAGTTGAGCCGTTAATCCACCATCTACGAAGAGTTGCGCTCCTGTGATAAAGGCTGCCTCATCGCTGGCCAGGAATGCCACCGCGTAGCCGACGTCCTCCGGCTGGCCGATGCGCTTCATCACCTGGCGCTCCTCGACCAGGCGCCGCTGTTCGGCGGGGTCGTCGTAGGCGTCGAAGATGCTCTGGATGAGCGGTGTTATTACCCATCCCGGTGCGATGGAATTGACCCGGATGGTTGGCCCGTAATCAATGGCCATATTGCGTGTCAGGGCCGTGATGCCTCCCTTGGAGGCTGCATACGGCCCAACCCCGTTAACCGTCGCATGGGAGTGAACCGAAGATATGTTGACGATTGCCCCCTTGCCCAGTTTCTGCATATACGGGATAGCATATTTCGAGCATAGAAACACGCCTTTCAGGTTGACGGCAAGGCAGTGATCCCAATCTTCGCTCGTGGCGTCCAATATGGATTTGTAAACGCCTACCCCGGCGTTGTTAACCAGGATGTCGATCTGCCCGAAGCTATCTATGGTTTGGGCGATCATTGCCCTGACCTGCTCCTCATTAGACACGTCGCATTTGACGAAGATCGCCTCGCCGCCCTCCCGGTTGATATCCGCGGCAGTCCTCTTTCCGTTCTCTTCATCCCAGTCTACGACGACGACCTTGGCTCCTTTTTGGCTCAAGACCTTTGCGGTCCCCCAACCGATGCCCTTGGCGGCACCGGTTACAATTGCGACTTTATTCTCGAATGTCATGGTTTGTTCCTCGATTCCAAATACATGTTCAAGTTAGCACCTTACCAGGGTTTGCGGGCTGTCGACAGGAAGATGGGACCGTCTTCGCCAACTGCTACATTGTCTTCGATGCGTACCCCTCCGAAATCGGGGATATAGACGCCCGGCTCGATGCTGCTCACCATCCCTTTCTCCAAGGTGCCGCTTGCTCCCGGCATCAAGAACGGGATGAATTCATGGTAGCGGTACCCAACAGCATGGCCGGTGATATGCACGAAGTAGTCGCCCAGGCCTGCCTTATCGAGCACCTCGCGTGCCGCGCTGTCGGGATCAGTGAAGGACGCGCCTCGGCGCATTTGCCGTGCTGCAGCTTGCTGGGCTTCCAGTACCGTGTTGTGTACCTCTTTCTGGCGTTGGTTCGGTTCCCCGGCCACAGCCATGTAGGTCAGGTCGGACCAGTAACCGTCTACCACGGTAGCAAGTTCAATCATTACAAAATCGCCCTCTTTAATGGAATAGTCTGTGGAGGGTACCAACAGGGTACCCTTAGCGCTGCCAACTGGCCCCGCGCCAACTTCCGCTGAGGCGCGCATCAGACGAGCGCCCTTGTGCCCCGGTCCATCCGCGCGTATCTTGTACTCGACCAGCGCACCTAACTGTGCTTCTGTCATTCCTGGCTCGAGTTCGGAAACGGCGTAATTCAGTCCCATTTCGGCGATCTCATTGGCGATACGCAGCTTATCCAGTTCGTAATCGGTTTTGCAGGCGCGGGCGGTCTGTATCAGGTTGAATGTATCGAGTAGGGTTGCCTCCTCGAAAAGATCCACCATTAATTTATTCCAAGGTTCTGCTGGCACGACCGGTTCTGCGGCCCGGTAGGTGGGCCCTGTGACTTCAAAACTCTTCTCCACCCCAATTTTCTTTCCTCGCAGGTTCAGGCTGTCCTTAGCCTTTGTTAGCAGCCGCCTGAAATTTTCATACAGGTCCCCATCTTTTAACAAACCCCATCCAAAGGTTGTTACTTTCGCCCATCCCAGGTTGGCATAAGCTTCTTCGACTTCAGGGACGAAGAGCAGGGGTTCTCCCGCTCGGGGAAAGACAGCTACCGAGAAGCCATGGTGAGGCCAATAGTCGGTAAGAAAGATGACATTCTCAGGAAGCCGGCACACCAGCGCAGCCAGGTCTTCATCTGCCATCATCTTCTGCAGTTTTTCGAGCCGAGCTTGTTTATATTCGTTCATTTTGCGCTCTCCTTTTTCCGTATGATCTCCTACTTTGAATAATTAACTCTAAAGACCTAAAGTCGTCCAAATTCGGCCAGGAGTTCTTCGACCGTTTTGCCTTCCCGGATCTTGACGCGTGTCCTTTCCTCTTTATCTGCCTGTTCCTGAGCTAACTTAAGCACCTGGGCAGCATCGTCCAGCGGGATGACGACGACGCCAATTTCGTCGCCTAAAACCAGATCTCCTGGTCGAACCAAAACGCCTGCGCACTGGATCGGTATGTTAATTTCTATCGGTTCCATTCGGCCGGAATACGGGCTGTGGGTAGAACGCGGCACGATGGCTTTGGAGAAAATAAAAAAACCAAGATCTCGCGTCTCATCGGTATCCCGGATCGCGCCGTCCACCACCGCGCCTACGACGCCTTTCATCTTGCACAGACCCGACATCAGTCCTCCCCAGACCGATGTCTCGGTCTCGCCCGCCGCATCCACGACGATTACGTCTCCGGCTTGCGCCACAGAAAGCGCATCCAGGCAGTCAACTTGATTGCCGGGCTCCAGCCGAACCGTCAGGGCCGGGCCGACAAAGCGTACTGATGTGCTCAACGGCTTCATACAGGAACGCATGACTCCCGCTCTCTCTTGAGCATCAGCAACAACGCAAGAGGGGCTGTAAACCTTTAGAAGATCTATAAACCCTTGCAGGATCTCCAAAGACGGACTGCTTTCACGAGGGTTGATGATTTTGCGCATGATTCTTCCTTGTTACGATTTGTTTAGATCGGACGGATTGGATTTATTTATCTGGTGAAAGATCCTCCCGCTGATCTCGGTTATTCTCAGCTGGAAGGTAACCCAATTGGAATGAGATTTCCAGGGCCGTACGAATGACTTTTTCAATCATTTCGTGGTTTTCCTCCAGGGGGTCCAGGCGAGCGTAAGGACCGGAGACGCTTACCGCCGCGACCGCCTTGCCGTTCAAGTCGAAAATCGGTGCAGCAATGCAGCGGACCTCGTGCTCGTGCTCTCCGTTGTCAAAGGAATATCCGCGTTGGCGGGTTGCGTCCAGCTCGCCCATTAAATCGAGAAGGTCTGTAATTGTTGTTTCGGTATAGCGGTTTAGTCCGTACGTTGTGAAATGCTCTTCCACCATCTGCTGATCTTGATATGCCAGCAAGATTTTGCCAACCCCGGTGCAATAGGCGGGCGCCCTACCGCCGACCCGAGAAGACATTATTCCGATGGCATGCAACCCGCTCAGCTTCTCCAGATACGCGACTTCCATATTGTCTAATATTGCTAGGTGCACAGTTTCTTTGATGTCATCGCGCAGCGATTCGAGCAGCGGGAGCGCCATCCGCCGGATGTCGTTGGTATCCTGGTAACCGCGCGCCAGCTGCAGGCAGGCCAGACCCAAGCGGTATTGGCCGTTATTTTCATCGCGAGCAACAAAATTATGAGAAGCCAGGGTGACTAAAATACGAAAGGTAGTGCTCGGGCTGAGCCTGATCCCTTCACTGATCTCCGTCGATGTACGTGGTTTGCCGTCTGAGAGCAGCGATAACAGACGAAGAGCTCGATCTAGTGCTCGAATATGGTATCGTGCATTCCTCTCAGAATTCTTACGGTTTGTCATATTCAGGCGATAAAATCATAAATAAAGTTACGTGTCGTTCAATCATTTAAACCTCCGGTGCAGTCCTGTCTATCCAGGGCTAAACCGATCGGCCTTTATGGTATTCCTCGCGGAAGCGGCGCGCCCGCTCGGTGATCTCTCTAAAATCCTTGGCGTCAAGTAGCTTCTGGTTCACCAGATCGCTTCCCACTCCGACCCCTTCGCATCCGGCGCGAATAAAATCCGCCATATTATCCAGGTCTACGCCACCAACGGCGGATAGCTTGACCTGGGGCAGGGGAGCTTTAACCGCTTTAATATAGCCCGGTCCTCCGATACTAGCTGGAAAGACTTTCACCATTGTGGCGCCCGCCTGCCATGCTGTCAGGATCTCCGTAGGAGTATAAGCGCCGGGCACTACCGGAATCGAATATCGTTTGCAGGTTTCGATTGTGCCCAAATTCAGGGTTGGACAGACGATAAATTGTGCGCCGGCGAGAATTGCGGCGCGCGCCGTCTCGGAATCAAGGACAGAGCCCGCTCCAAAGAGCACATTGTCGCCCAATCTGGTCGTTGCTTGGTTAATAACTTCTAAAGCATTGGGTGTCGTCATGGTTACTTCAATTGCTCGAACTCCCCCTTCAAGGATCGCTTCGGCTGCGGCTAAGAGTTGATCCGAGCTTTTAGCCCGCATAATTGCCACCACGCCTGCCTCATGGATGAATTCTAGTGGCCTGTCCTCTTTCATCTTGGTTCCCTCCGTGAGATCGATAATGTGTCGGGACGAACAAACGAATCAGACCAGTTCACTCTGTAAAAATCAATTCCATTACATGAAATAATAGCAAATAATAATATGCTTGTCAATCATTAAAATCTCAATTCTAGAAAAAACTTTAACATCAGGTTAATTAAACTGGGGCTCCCAAGCTTGACTTGCTGAACCGATTGTGATATTTTTGAAGGGTCCAGTCCTTTTCATCTCAACGACAAGAAAAATCGATCGGTATCCATTTTACTAATAACTGCGTAAAGGACTTCACCAACCACATGATCGCACGTGCGTCCAATGCCTCGGCTACAGCTCTTCGGCGTTCTATTTGCATCTTCCAGGTTCGTCTCATGGAGCGAACCTTTTGTTAATTAAATAGGGGACGTAAACCTGCTGGTTTACAAAATTCGGAAAGGAGGTGGTCGCAGAAACAAAAAACTTTCAGCTATTGCAACCATTCGACATTCAGAAAGAAATTGAGAGGAGAAAAAAATGAAATCGAGAAAAACTTGGTGGTCGGTAATTGCCATGCTCGCGATTTTCAGCATGGTGATTGCGGCCTGTCAGCCGGCGGCCGCTCCCACCGAACCACCCGTTGCTGAAACGGAAGTCATGACAGAGGAGCCGGTGGAAGGGGAAATGCCCTTCGAAGGAGAGACTGTCACCATCTTTACTGCCGCGGGCGCAGAGCAGTTAGAGGTCTTCATGCAAAACTTCGTTGAGTTCGAAGAGCGCACCGGCATCGACGTAGTAGGGGAAGGCTCCGGTGAGTTCGAGGTCCTGGCTGTTGCACGCGCCGAAGCCGGCGACGCGTATGATATCATGAACTTCCCGCAGCCTGGCCTCATGGCGGATATGGCCCGGGACGGATTCCTGGTCGACCTCGGCCAGTTCATCACCCAGGAAGAGTTGGCGCAACACTACAGCCAGTCCTGGATCGATCTGGGTACCGTAGACGGGACCTTGGTCGGTGTCTGGCACGGCGCCGACGTGAAGAGCCTGGTCTGGTACCCGAAGGCAGAGTTTGATGCAGCCGGGTACACCATTCCCGAAACCTGGGACGAACTGCTGGCGCTTTCCGACCAGATTCTTGCCGATGGGACCGCTCCCTGGTGCGTCGGCATTGAAAGCGCCAGCGCAACCGGTTGGCCGGGAACGGACTGGATTGAGGACATTATGCTGCGCACCGCAGGCGCCGAAAAGTACGACCAGTGGACCAGGGGTGAACTGCCCTTCAGCTCACCAGAAGTGAAGAATGCCTTTGAGGTCATGGGCGATATCTGGTTCACAGAGGGTTATGTCCTCGGTGGTACCACCAGCATCCTGAC
>DATCIL010000520.1:0-1244 GCA_036507795.1 Anaerolineales bacterium
TAACTTTTATCTCTCTTTTTGATCCTTTTGTAAAGGACCTCAGGCCGGGCCTGCAGATAGACCACCAGGTCCGGCTTCGGCACGCGGGTATCGAGCAGCTGGTATATCTGCTGGTACAGATTCAGCTCTTCGCTGCTCAGCGTCAAAGTCGCGAAGATCCTGTCCTTGGCGAACAGGTAATCTGATACCGTACTCTGGGTAAACAATTCCTGCTGGCTCAGCTCCCGCTGCTGCTGGTAGCGGCTCAAGAGAAAAAATAGCTGGTTCTGGAAGGCGTGGGTCTCCCGGTCTTCGTAGAACTTGGGTAGAAAAGGATTGTCTTCCACTTTTTCAAAGACGCATCGCGCCTGAAATTCAGCGGCCAGGATCTTGGCCAGGCTCGTCTTCCCCACCCCGATCGGCCCTTCCACCACGATGTACTTCTTCCTCGTCATCTGGCTGGCGAATGTACACAAACCCAAAAAAATTGTCCAGATAATTTACCCGAGATAGGAAGGTTTTAGCTGTATCCGGGCGCGAAGATCTGAGTCGCCTTACCCGGGCGCGCCGCACTGAAATCGCGCGATTTCTTTTTGCACGGATCTGGCCCTTTCCGAGATGATGTCTATATCCTCGCCGGCCTTTCCTTCGGCCAACCCGGCAAGGATGGACAAGGGATAGGATTGCGCGGGCCGGGATTCAGCCTGGATATCGATAAGCCCCCGCTCTCGAAGATCCCTGGCAAGATCCTCCATTAAACGCTCGGCGGCGGCCCGGTCGGTAAAGGCGAGGATCGTCACGATTCGATCCCTGCCGGAGCGGTTGGAGATCCCGACGTCGCCGAAGTGCCTATTGACGTATACCGCCAAGGATTGAATGATCTCTTGCGCCGTCGTGTGCCCCAGATTCGCGCTCACGCCATCCAGGTCGTCCACGGTGAACACGGCTACGGTGAGGTTCTCCCCCGGCTGCTTGGTGGTCACCGCCCTTTCGTAGACCTTGGTAAAGGTCTTCTTCGAGTAAAGACCCGTCAATTCATCCTGGAAGTGCTCCAGGCTTTTGACGAA
Organism: Anaerolineales bacterium; assembly: GCA_036507795.1. Classification (GTDB taxonomy): domain Bacteria; phylum Chloroflexota; class Anaerolineae; order Anaerolineales; family UBA4823; genus DASQQR01. The sequence continues at coordinate 1,047 of DATCIL010000520.1, forward strand.
CTCATCAACCATGGGGTGCTGCAGCCTGTCGATTTCCTCATAGGAGCCCTGAAAAATGATCTGGCCGTCGTAGAGAACGAGAATGCGGTCGGAAATGAAGAAGACGTCGGGGATATCGTGGCTGATCATGATGGTGGTGAAACCGAATCTCTTCTGGTTGTGCACGATCATGCTGAAGATGGCGTTCTTCCGGATCGG
>DATCIL010000521.1:0-7297 GCA_036507795.1 Anaerolineales bacterium
TTATTTGCCGTTTTGCCATTATGAATAAGGTGAAGTCGGCAATCTGTTCAACGGCATCATCCGGCAGACTCTCAATTTGCTTATGCAGTTTCTCACGAATATCCACTCTGGTCAGGGTCCTCACCTCACAAAATCTCAACACGATTAAGTCTTCCTGATTCTATCATGTTCAGCGCATCAAGAAAGCCGATGGTTGGTCAGCTGTTTCTAAATATTGTCTCGAGGTAAAATATCAATATAGCAATTGGAGGCTGATATGACTTATCAACAAATTGTGAACGAAGCTATGGGACTGCCCTTGCATGAGAGACTGACACTTCTGGAGCTGCTGGCGCATTCTATACAGCAAGAGCTCTGGGAAAAGCGAGGTTCCCGAAATGGCTCATCCCTTAATCGGGTTCTTGGGGCCTTAAAATTGGAACGTCCGGCGCCCAGCGATGAAGAAATAAGGAACGAATATATAGATTATTTGATTGACAAATACCTCTGATGCGTGCACTAATTGACACGAACGTAATTCTGGATGTTCTTTTCGAGAGGCAGCCATTCGTGGACGCTGCGGCTGCAATCTGGCTTGCCAATGAACAGGATCGTTTCGATGGTTATATTTCTGGAATAACGCCCATAAATGTTTATTATATTGCAAGGAAGATAAAGGGTTACGAAGTTGCTCGCAAACTGGCGGAGGAGCTCCTGATTGCTTTCCTTGTATGTCCTATAGATTCTTCTGTACTAAACTTCGCACTCACACTCTCAACCAAGGACTACGAGGATGCTGTTCAGACTGCGAGCGCATTCTTGGGTAAATTAGACGCAATCATTACTCGTAATCCCGAAGGCTTCACCGATTCCCCACTCAGAGTTTTTTCTCCAACTGATTTTCTGGAATATCTTACCTCAGTTCCGTGACTTAATTGGTCTCCGCTGTTGGCTGCCCAAAAACCCCAGGTCAGTGGGGTTTTCTGCTCTTTATAAACTCCAATCCGCGTTTATCCGCGAAAATCCGCGTCCAATCTTTCTCTTCTCTGTCAGTTTCCTAACAGAAATGTCAGTTTTCTGTCAGTAATAAATCTCCCCAGACTACGTTATACCTGTTGAAGTCAACTCAATAGATCTTAAGTACTAACCCCGATAATAGCAAACTCATCGCGAGGTGGGGACGCAAAGCTGAGGGTCTGGGTTCCCCAGATAGTCTGGCTGCCGAAGGGATCTCGGCGGCCGTTTAACGTATTAATAGGCATCATAGAGCAATGAAGCAGCGAACCATGAAAATGTTTAAGCCAACGAACCTTCAATCTTCAACCTTAAACCCTACACAACCTTCAAGGAGGCCCACAACAATGCTCAGACGTTTCAAAAATGCCGGCGGCCAGGGGATGGTCGAATTCGCACTGACCCTGCCGCTGCTGCTGGCGCTCGTCTTCGGCGTCATCGAGTTCGGCCGTTTGCTCTTCTTCTACAGCGCCATCACCACGGGCACGCGGGAAGCCGCTCGTTACGGCGCGGCTGCCGGCCTGGTTGGCGGCTCTGACGCCCGGTACCAGGACTGCACGGGCATTCGCTCGGCCGCCAGGCGCATCAGCGGCCTGGCAGGCGTGGAGGACGGCGACGTCTCCATCGTCTACGATGAAGGCCCAGGCAGCGCCTCTCTGGGCAGCTGCCCGGTCGGCGGCACAGGACCGGCCCTGGATCTGGGCGACCGGATCATCGTCACCGTCACGGGCCAATTTCAGCCCGTGGTCCCGGTGATCAACGTACCCCCTCTGGAAATCCAATCGGTCGCTCGCCGAACCATTCTCAAGGATGTTGAAGTAAAGTGAGCGAGAAGATCTTAACACGAAGGCATGACACCAAGGACACAAAGTTCTTATTTTTATTAAAAATACTTCGTGACCTTCGTGTTTATCCTTCGTGTCCTTAGTGTTAAAAAATCTACAAGGATAAACAAATGCAAATCGACAACTATTCCCGAAAAGAGCGCGGCCAGAGTCTGATGGAACTGGCATTATCCATGACCTTTATTCTGATTTTATTGGCTGGCGTAGTGGATCTGGGACGCGCTTTTTTCACCTATATCACGCTGCGTGACGCGGTGCAGGAGGGCGCCGCTTTTGGCGCTTACGAACCGGGCGATGACAGCGCCATCATCCAGCGGGCGGCGCAGACCTCCAACAGCCCGGTAAACCTGACAGGCGATCCGAACGTGGTCTTTAACGTCAGCGTCTCTCAGGCCTGCGCCGGCGGCGAGGTCACCGTAACGGCCACCTACCAGGATTTCCCCATCACCATGCCCTTCCTGGGAGCCCTGGTCGGGCGCCAGACCTTTGACATCAGCGCCTCGTCTACCGACGATGTGCTCACGCCCCTGGTTTGCTCTTCTTCAAGCTGAGGAAGTTTAACGCAGAGGCGCAGAGACGCAGAGATATTTTTTAAAAATTAATTCTTATTTGAGGTGTTTATGCCGTCAACAAAGTATTCATCGGAACGTGGTCAGGTTTTAGTCTTGCTGGTATTGGCACTCGTTGGCCTGCTGGGCTTTACGGCGTTGGCCATCGATGGCGGAATGGTGTATTCCGATCGCCGTACGGCGCAGAACGCCTCCGATGCTGCCGCCCTGGCGGGCGCCGGCGCGGCGGCGCAATACATCCGCACATACGAAGCCGCCGATCCCAAGAACAACCCGGTGTCCAAGGAGAAGTGGAACTGCGGGCATGCCGCCATCACGGGCGGCGGGGGCGCGCTGGCGGTGGCCGAAGCAGCTGCCCAGAGCCGGGCCGCCAGCAATGATTTCACCGTCAATTTCGACACCAGCGGTGATAACTGGGTCGATGCCCAATGTCACGCCGACCGCCTGGAGGTGCGCGTGCGGATTACGGCTGAAACCCAGGCTTCCTTGGCACATTTTATCTTCGACGGGCCCATGGTCAACACGGTGGAGGCCGTCACCAAGGTCGATCCGGCGGTCCCGGTAGGCTTTGGCAACTCGATCATCGCCCTCACCGATAAATGCACGGGCACCCATAAGGGCGTCGTGGTCGAGGGCGACCACGACACGAAGGTGAAGAATGGTGGCGTGTGGTCTAACTCCTGCTTCTACGCCAACGGCGCGAGCGGCTATATGACTGTGACCATGCAGACCGAGCACGGGGAGGAGGACGGTGTGATCCTTTACTTGAAAGACTCTTACCTCAACGGCAGCATCGACGACCAGATCACGCCGGAGCCGACCAAGGTCATCACCAGCCCGCTGACCGTCGATATCGATCCACCGGATTGTTCCGGCCTGGATAATAAGGGAGATGTCAAGATCACTGGTCCAGATAAGACCGCTACGATCTCCCCCGGGGTCTACGGCTCTGTCTCCGTGGGAAACGGCGAGTCGCTGACGCTGGAGAAAGGCCTATACTGCATCACCAAAAACGTCTCCATCACGGGCGGCGAGGTACAGGGCGAGGACGTGACTATCTACCTTTCGGGAAATACTTCCAGTTTTTCCAGCGGCGGCTCTGCCGAGGTCAACCTGGATGCGCCTAAGCCGGAGTGCGAATCGCTGCCCCTATCGGATCCGGACAGCTGTTACCCGGCCCTGGGCGGCATGCTCATTTATAACGAGCACGGCGATATCTCTCTGGTCGGAAATTCTACTTCGAGTTACGAGGGCACCGTTTATGCCCCGGAAGGACAGATCTCCGCGGGCGGCAACACCGAGGGGTCGAGCAATATTGTTGCGCAGCTCATCGGTCTGTCCGTCAGACTGCATGGCACCGCCTTCCTGAACATTCGCTACGATGACAGCCTGATTTATTACAATGGACCTAAAGTGAGCTTGATGGAATAGCGGGCAGATTTCTCTGGGGACGCTGACGAGCGCCGATGAACGCCGAGGGGAAGATGGTCATAAGAATGACTCAGCCGGGGACGGCGCTGTGAGCGGGTAAAACTGTAACAAATCCTGTCCTATTTCGTTTTATTCCTTGAGAAATGCCATCGTGGTCATGCTGGGGCAAACAGCCGTACCCGTTCTTCCTCTTCTACCTCGTAAACTTTTTCTCGGATCAGGTCTGCGAGATCGGCCACGCCTTGCGAAATCGGGGCTTCCTTGTTGCTCATCATGAAGGGCACCCCGAAGTTGGCTGACCGGTAGGCGACCTCGCGATCGAGCGGGATGGTCGCCGCCACGGGGTGTTTCAAACTTTCGCTTACTTTTTCCGGTGTCAGGTTCTTCTTAGCATCGAAGAAGTTGATGGTCAGTAGAACTCTTTCCAAATTCATATTCAGCCCGTCCCAAAGTTCCAGGAACGAGCGCGTGTTGCGGATAGCGGCAATTTCCGGGGTCGTCAGCAACACGATGAGATCGCCAGCATCCAGCGCCGCCAGGCAAGGATCGCTGACAAAGGAACTGGTGTTGACCACGACGTAGTTGAACATCTGGCGCATGAATTCAAGGATCTGGCTCATGTTATTGCCGGTAACCTTTTCAGAAAGCTCAGGTCGCGGCGGCGCGGTGAGGATATGCAAACCGGACGACTTGTGGAACAGCATCGTGTCTTCCACCATCTTGGCATCCAGGGCATTTACCCTGGGAACCAGCTCTACCAGAGAATACTTCGGCAGCTCGTTGAGCAGGATGGGGACGTCGCCGAACTGTATGCTGCTATCCACCAGACCGACCGTGGTCTCGCGATCCTGCAGGGCGATCGCCAGGTTGATGGCGATGGAGGTGACGCCTGCGCCGCCTTTCGGGCTGTAAACGGTGATGATCTTTCCGGTTTGCCGATCAACTCCCCTCTGCGTGGGTTCTCCCGGCAGGAAGGACGACGGGGCGTAGGGATGGGCTTTACTTCGGTCCGCAATGGCCTGTTCCCCGGCCCGGCGGAGGGCAACGGTAAGTTCCTCCAGGTTCACGTCGTGCGTCAGGAAATCCGAAGCCCCGCTGCGCATTGCCGAAAGCATCGTGTTGTAGTTTTTGTCCTGGGATAACAGGAGCGCTTGTGTGAAAGGAAACTCTCGGCGAATGATTTCGACCAGCTTAATGCCGTTCATATCGGGCAGATTGAGGTCTACCAGGGCGACTTCCGGTTTCGACTCGCGAATTTCCTCGACTGCCGCCTGGCTGGTGGTGAGCTCGGCTACCACTTCCACGTTTTCGATTAAGCTGAGCAGCTTCTTGAGCTGCTTCTGCATTTGAGGGATATTTTCCACAATCAATACGGTGATTTTTTCTTTGCGATCCATTCCAACCTCCTTGATCTTTAACTTGCGCCATTATAACTGCAAGCAAAAATTTTGCGTAAGGAGACTAACTTTCAATAGTGCTAAGTTTCAATCGTGTAGTTAAATTACCTTCTCAAATCGTTAAAATACCGGTGGAATATTTGAGTTCGCTATGCAGGCAAAAACCGAATACGATCTACGGAGTACGAAAAACTCATTACGTAATACGATATCTGACCGGGAGGCTGGTGAAATGGTAGAATATCAGGCAGTTGGCGACAGCTCGATCCGTGAGCGCGCCATCCAGGAGTTTAAAGACGAAATGGAAGCCACCGCATCGCAATCAGGTGTCATGGGTAAAATAAATGATTGGACCACCTCTTACAGGGATTGGAAGCAGTACCGGCGGGAGATCAAAACTTTTCCCGGTGAAGTTGATCAAAATTTACTGCTCGTTCAGGATGGGCTGAGTGATTACCGCCTGACTTTAGCGGGTCTGGACCACAAAGCGCCCCACGTCGATCAGGAGGTATGGCAGCGTTACGATCTAATTCTTGCCCAGATACCCCCACTAAAAGCGCGTACCTACACCCGGCGCCCCTTGTGGCTGCGGTCCCGCACCTGGCTGCATGGGCTGTGGCTGGATTGGAAAGGATTGATGGAGAAGCAGGAAAGCTTGCTGGATTTTCTCACGCGTGCTCCCAGCGCTTTGATCTTTTATGACAAGATGCGCACCATCCGCATCCAGAAGAAGGTCGAACGCCGGCGCCGCGCCGAGACCACCAAGGAGGTGGCGGCTGCCCGGCGGTCCCTGGAAGAAGCGATGAGCAAGATCAACCAGCAGGCAGGTGCGGTGGATGAAGTAACTTATGGCTCAGAAGTTCTCCGCCTGGAAGAAGCCCGCAATTATTGGAATTCCAAGCTCAACGAGATCTTTAAAGCTGATCGCCTCGATCTGAACAACACCGAGCAGGTGCTCTCGAACATTTATTGGCTTGGGGAAATTGTCCGGGATGCTCCGGTAATGGCCCGCGGGGTGCGAGCCATCGAGGATAAGTTTAAACAACTGCTTTCGTCCCACGATATGTTGGTTTCCTTCGGACGCACGGTCATCCCCCAAAATGAAATCGCGCGCACGACTGTGATGATGTATAAAGAAGTCCCGCAATTGTGGGCCACCGGTAATTTCGATGAGCTGGATCGTGTCCTGCAGAGTTTGGAGAATTTCGTCAGCTACTATGATACCAAGGTGGATACCGAACTCGCCATCGCCGAACGTAAGCGACCAGGCCTGACCAGGGCGCTGGCTCTCAACAGCGGCATAGACACCGATCTGCTCCCACAAATAACTTCATTCGTTCGCTCGCTGGTCACCGCTGTGGATGCGCGTGACCGGTTCATGCGCGGCCATTCCGAACGCGTAACCCAGGTTTCCCTGCAGATCGCCCGCAAATTGGACTGGAAGGAATCGGATCTCGAGCAGCTGGAACTCGCCGGACTGCTGCACGATGTCGGCAAACTTTCTGTGCCCGAGAACATTCTCACCAAGGCCGGACCCCTTACGCCACATGAATGGTCTGTGATCCAGATGCATCCCTACTACAGCGCTCAGATTGTCAAGCCCGTCAAGGCCTTGAGTAGTGTTGTGCCCTGGATCTACCACCACCAGGAGCGCTGGGATGGAAAGGGTTACCCGGATGGCCTATCCAAGTCGGAAATTCCGATGGGCGCCAGTATCATCGCGCTTGCCGAGGCCTATTCCGCTATGACCACCAGTATGCCGCAGCGCGATGCCCTGCCTAAAGAGGTCGCCATGGCAAAGATCCAAGAGGAAGAAAGCCAGCAGTTCAATCCGGAAGTCGTCGAGGCCTTCGCCGACGCCATGGAGGAATAGTGAATGACGCTTGATAAACGAATCGAACCCGTCGTCCATTTCGCGCCGGAGAACTGCGCTTTCTGTTCTGGCAATGGCAGCGGTCGCTGCCGGGATGGCGAGATCTACGATAAGTGTCCGGTTTGTAAAGGCGTCGGGACCGTGCTCGTTGCCCAAATTGCAAAGAAATGCGCCTTCTGCAGCGGCAAT
>DATCIL010000522.1:0-6002 GCA_036507795.1 Anaerolineales bacterium
TTATTGGAAAGTAAGGGGCTCGATGCGGACGCTTTCGTCGGGGAGGAAGGTCTTGAGCCGGCCGATCAACTCGGGGCACAGGCCGGTGGTGAAATTGGGGAATTCAATCAAATAACCTCGGCCGCGTTCGAAAACCTGAAAAGCAAAGCGGTCTCTGCCGGGATAGGTAATCAATGTGCCATAGATCTGGCGGATGCGGACGTTGTCACGGATTTTATCGTCGCTAGGGCGCAGGACAACGGTGATCATGTGAACTTTCTCGCCATCTAATGGTGGGATAGGGGAAAGGATGTAGGGCGGCAGCCGGGGAGAAGTCTCCCGAACCGAAGGACTTTCCGGGAGGCTCGAGAGAGTTTCCACAACCACCGGCGCTGATTCAACTTTGACCCGGTCATCCGCCCGTTCTACCGCACGTTCCGCAGACTCTATTGGACCCTCCTCCTGGTGGTGCGCGGCGCTGGCCATCGCCTTTGAGGCCTCAGGCCTGGATACGGCTTCCATGACGGCATTGGCGATGTCCCATTCCTCGGGAAACGCTGCTGGGGGCTGGGGAGTCGGGGAGCGGGGGTGCAGGGGAGCGGCAGCAGAGACCGCTGCTTGGGAGCTGGGGAGCGTCGCTTCGGCGGATTCTTCTTCCCCATCGCCATTATCCTCCAATGGATCCAGTGGATCTACTGGATCCAGTAGATCCATGCCAACAATGGAAGATTGCGGCGGGGAAGGTGAAGGATCTTGAGCAGCAGTGATGCGCAGGTCGGTGCTGATAGTATCAACCAGCACTTTCGGTTCTGCTCCCTGACTGTCCACCCTACCCTCCACCAGAATAATCTTATCGAACTCCAAAATATCTGAGAAGCGCTCCCAGACGCTGGGGAAGACGACCAGTTCGATGTTACCCTGCAAATCCTCAAGGGTAACAAAGCCCATGGATTTGCCGCGCTTGGTCTGGTGAGGGCGAATCCGGCTGACAACGCCGGCCACGCGCACGCGTTCGTTGGGCAAAGCCTCGGGGAGCTGTCCGGAAAAATGGGTGACGGCCTGGGTAAGCTCATCGAGAACCGGATTAAGAGGGTGATCGGATACGTAGAGTCCAATCAATTCGCGCTCCCAATTGAGCTGCTCACGACGGTTCACTTCTGGCTCGCGGCGGGAACTTCTCGGCAGCCTGATCTCCTCGATAATGCCGGAGTGGGATCCGAACAAGCTCATCTGACCAACGTCAACGGCGCGGAAATGCGAAGCGCTCACCGAAACGATGCGATCCAGGGCCTGCAGCAGAGCCTGGCGAGGGCCGAAGCCGTCCAGAGCGCCGACACGCACCAGGCATTCGAGAGCTCGCTTGCCTGCCTGGCGCAAATCCACGCGATGGGCAAAATCATTGATGTCTGCGAAGGGTCCCTGCTGGCGGGCTTCAAGAATGACATCGACCGGAGCGTGACCAACATTCTTGATAGCACCCAGGCCAAAGCGAATGGCTGAGGATCCAGGCGACCGGTCCTCGATTGTGAAATCGTAGCCGCTGATATTTACGTCCGGGGGTTCGACATCAATACCCATACGGCGGCAGTCCGCCACGTACAAGGCAACTTTGCCGGTATCATTCTGGTTGACCGAGAGTAGGGCAGTCATGTATTCGACCGGATAGTGGGCTTTGAGGTAAGCGGTTTGGACCGCGATCACTCCGTAATCAGCGGCATGCCCCTTGGGGAAACCGTAGCGGGCAAAAGCCTCCCAATCATCAAAGATCTGGTTGGCAACCTCTTCAGAAATGCCGCGCTCCACGGCGCCGGTCACAAACTTCTTACGATGCGTGAGCAAGACTTCGGCCTTTTTCTTGGCGACGCCCTTGCGCAAATTGTCCGCCTCTGATGCCGAGTAACCCGCCAGCTTCATGGCGGTATACATGATCTGTTCCTGATAGACGGTTATGCCGTAAGTCTCTTCCAGAATCGACTCCAGGGCGGGATGGCGGTAACCAATTTCCTCTTCGCCATGCATGCGGGAAATGTAGCTGGGGATGAATTCCATCGGTCCAGGGCGGAAAAGGGCGACCATCGCAATCACATGATCCAAGCTCTTTGGTTTCATCTGCATCAGGTAGCGGCGCATGCCGGAACCCTCGACCTGGAAGACACCGGCCGTCTCGCCGCGCCCGAGCAGCTCGTACGTTCGGGGATCATCCGTGGGAATGTTCTGCAGATTGAAATCCACGCCATGGCGTTGGCGAATCAAGTCGCAGGCGCGGGCCATGATGGTAAGGGTCGCCAGACCAAGAAAGTCGACCTTGAGCAAACCGAGGGAATCTACCACCGACATTTCAAACTGCGTAACGGTTCGAATAGGACCTTCTTCGGAGCTGCCAGTAGGCCGGTGGAGAGGCAAATATTCGAGGAGGGGCCTATCGGTGATGATCACTCCAGCAGCGTGAGTGCCGGCGTTGCGCACTACCCCTTCCATCTCTTTAGCCGTATCGATGAGCTCTTGATAATACTCGGCGGACTTGTAAAGCTGCTTAAATTCGGGGACCTCTTCCAAAGCCTGTTCGATACTGACTGGCTTGCCGGGGATGTTGGGAACGAGCTTGGCGGCCCGATCGACCTCTGAAAGGGGGATGTCCATCACCCGACCGACATCACGGATTGCAGCTCGAGCGCCCAAAGTTCCAAAGGTGATAATCTGGGCCACCCGGTCGTCACCGTACTTCTGGGCGGTATACTCCAACATCTCGGCCCGGCGGTCATCCCGGAAATCCAGGTCGATGTCTGGCATGGAAATACGCCCCGGGTTTAGGAACCGTTCGAAAATTAATCCCTGCTCAATGGGATCCACCAGGGTTATGTGGAGGGTGTAAGCGACGATCGAACCGGCAGCAGACCCACGGGCGTTGTACCAAATGCCCTGCTCGCGGGCGTACTGGCACAGATCCCAGACAATCAGGAAATATGTGTCAAAACCCATCTGGTGGATAATGCCCAGTTCAACCTCAAGGCGCTCGCGGACTTCCTGGTCATTGGCGCGGGGACCATAACGTTCTCCCAGCCCCTTTTCGCACAGCTGGCGCAGATAGCTTTCCGCGGTCTGACCTTCAGGAACATCGAAATTGGGTAAATGATATCCTTTGAAGCCGAGGTCCAATTCACAACGCTCGGCGATGAGCAAGGTGTTGCTGACGGCCTGCGGGATTTCAGCAAAGACACTGCTCATTTCCTCAGGGCTGCGCAGGTAATAGGTATTATCGGTCATGCGCATGCGATTGGGATCGCTAAGCACACAACCGGTCTGAATAGCCAACAAAATATCCTGCAGGCGCGCATCCTGTTGATTAATGTAATGCACGTCGTTGGTGGCAACGAAGCGGGCCTCGTATCGCCTGCCCAAGTCCAGCAACATCTTGTTGATATGATCCAATTCTTTGATATCGTGCTCCTGGAGTTCCAGGAAGAAGTTATTCGGGCCGAAAACCTGGTAGTACCAGTCGAGCTGGCGGCGAGCGCCCTCCAAGTCACCCTGCTGGATCAGGCGTGGGATTTCCGCCGACATGCAGCCGGAGGTGCAGATCAAACCCTCCGAATATTGGGCCAGAAATTCATGGTCGACACGGGGATAGTAATAAAAGCCTTCCAGTTGGGCAGCGCTGGCGATGTTGAGAAGGTTGCGGTACCCGGTTTCGTTTTGCGCCAGCAACAACAAGTGGCTGGATTTTTTATCCAGCTTAGCATCGCGGTCCCGCATCCCCCGCGCGGCGAGATAGGCTTCCACGCCGATGATGGGCTTTATGCCGGCTTTGGTGGCCGCGTTATAAAAATCGATGACGCCAAACATGGTGCCATGATCGGTAAGCGCCAGGGCAGGCATGCCCATCTCTTTTGCACGCAAAACCAGCTTCTTAATGTTGCTAAAACCATCCAGCAGAGAATATTCAGAATGAACGTGCAGATGGACAAAAGACATTGGGGCTCTATATAGGATATGGATCGGACGGGTTTCACGGATTACCTGACCGCGGATTGACTGGGAGGGAGACCGTGTGCAAGAGCGAGACTAAGAGCGATTATAGCATGGGGGATGCTGCCTAAGATTAACGCTTGTCTTAAAACTTTCTACGGGAATGGTAAAATAGCTCAGAGGCGTTCAATCACGAGCTCTGAGATGAAAGTAACCGGCCGGAGATGGCCCAGGACAATGAAGTTAGCAACTATCCAGGGGCGCATGGGACTGCTGTTCCTCGCCTTTTTCCTGCTGGTGGCCGTGTCGGCCGGGATGACATTTTGGGGTATCGAGTCGCAGAAAGCAGACGCCCTGGTGATCAACCTGGCGGGGCGACAGCGCATGCTCATCCAACAGATGACCCGGCTGGCGGGCGAGATTAGGGAGGGGGAGGGCGAGCACCAGGCAATCGATCTTAAGGAAGCTGCCAATACATTTGACAAAACCTTAAAAGCTCTGCAGTCTGGCGGTGAAGCGCCGTACACTACCGGTAAAGTTGTCGAGGTGCCGGCCGCACGAGATCCTGCGATCAGCAACCATCTGGACCAGGTATTCGATTCCTGGGAAACCTTCCAGGGCGCTTTAAGCGTCATCGCAAGCGCAGCTCCGGAGGAGCCAGGTTTTAGAGAGGCGATCACCGCGGTGGAACAGCTATCTCCGGGACTGGTCATCCAAACGGACACGGTGGTACAGATGTATGAAGCTGCGTCCAGCCAGAAGATCAATCGTTTGCGCTGGATCCAAATTGGCTTCTTCGCCAGCGCATTGATCTTGCTGAGCATCGGCGGCTGGGTGACAAGAAACATCGTGCTGGAGCCCCTGAAGCACCTCGAAAAAGCAGCCGAGCGAATGGGGAGCGGGGACTTGACTTCACCCGTCCAGCTTAACGGACAAGGCGAGATCAGGGTGCTGGCGGCTACCTTTGAATCGATGCGCGGCCAGCTGCGCGCTTCGCAAGAGAAGCTGCTTGCCTGGACAAATTTGCTGGAAGATCGGGTAGCCCAGAGAACCAGCGAGCTGGAGGCCTTGTACCAGGTCAGCCGGGATATCTCCTCGCGACTGGACGTGCAGCACGTTTTACGGTCGGTAACCGACAAAGCCAGGGAGCTGCTAAACGGCGAGGTGGCATTTTTGTGCCTATTGGATCAGGATGGCAAGGTTCTGAACCTGCATGCCACCAGCGGCCCCAGAGAAGCAGTGATACGTTCCAGCGCGCTGGTTCAAAGCGGACTGGCAAGCCAGGTGCTGAGCGGGGAGCGGGCACTGCCTTGCGGGGTCGAGGGGTGTATGGGTTCGTGCGGGATCGTGGCGGAGCGCTTCCGGGTCAGCCACCTAGCAGCGCCGCTGCGGATGGGCGACCGGGTTATCGGGGCGCTTTGCGTTGGATCTCCTGAAAATGCGATGTTTTCAGAGGATGCGGAAAGTTTGCTCACCAAGCTGGCAAACTCAGCTGCGATTGCACTGGAAAACGCCCGCCTTTATGATCAGGCCGAACGTCTGGCGATCCTCGAAGAGCGGCAACGGATCGCGGCCGATATGCACGATGGGTTAGCGCAAACGCTAAGCTTCGCACAGGTTTCGGTTGACTTGGCCAGCAACCAGATCCACGACGGCCAATTGGATCGCGCCGAAGAGACCTTGCGGGGCGTGGAAAAGGGACTGGACCAGGCGGTGGCCGAAATCCGCCAGGCGATCGCCAGCCTGCAAGCGGACTTCCCAATCCATTACACGCTGCAACAGCAGCTAGCCGAACTCGTTAGAGAAGTATCCATCGAAAAAGGCATTTCGATCAACTGGGAATCCGAGGTCCTGGCACCGCTGGTCCTGCCCCATCAAGACGCCGAACAGGTGCTGCGGGTGGTGCGAGAAGCGGTGCTGAACGCCAGACGTCACAGCCAGGCGAAAGAGATTACCGTCCGTCTCACCCAGGCGAACGGATATAATGAGGCCAGCATCGAAGATGACGGGGTTGGCTTCAACCGCGAAGCGCCACCAACCAATGATGGGCGGTCGCA
>DATCIL010000523.1:0-8582 GCA_036507795.1 Anaerolineales bacterium
AAGCTGAGCAGGTTTGTGAATCAGAATTGGGAGATGTTGGGGACAGATCCAGGCTCGAGTCTCCTGGTAATGCAGTGCGATCAAAGGCACCTGATCGCTGCTACGCTGGCAGTACAGGCAATACTCGTGCTCGTCAGGCATATATTCCTCCACGATTGGCGAATTTGGCGATGTTAGGTTTATTCTACTAAGTGGGGCAAGTAGGTCAAGATTATCTTTGTCACGTTTCCCCCTGACGTTTGGCACAATTGAACAGCATCCGCTGGTTGAGCGCCGTCCTGAGTTTATCGAAGGATAGACCTGCGTTCTTTGCCTCGCGACGATCTCCGTCGCCCGTATCGAAACCAAGGGTGCTGTGGGGATACCTTTTAGCGAGGACGTTTACGTTTGATATTGCCGCGTTTTCGTCCGCCTCCATGATAATCGGGGGCTGTAATGCCATAGATTGTACAGATACGTGTATCCAGAATTCGACTGCGGAGACGGGGATCGAAATTTGCGATCTCATCTGAAGAGGTAATCACAGTAGGTAAATGGGCGTTGTACCGGTAATTTAAGAGTTGGTGCAGCTTCTCCTGTACCCAAGGCGTCATTGACTGGGTTCCCAAATCGTCGAGGATCAATAGGGAAGAACTGCGAACTTCTTCGAAGCGACGGTCATATTTGACCGCGCTGTTTGGATTGAAAGTGGCCCGCAGATGGTCGAATAAATCTGGAATAAAGACAAAAAGGGGAGGATCGCCTAATTCTGCTCGATAATCTGCAATCGCCGCGGCAAGATGGGTCTTGCCACAACCGTGCGGGCCAGTTAACAACAACCAGCCATCAGGATGCTCCGCAAAATTTCGGGCTGCATTAAAGGCTTTCTCAAGGCTCTGCGAATCTTCGGCTGTTAAGTTCTCGCTCCTCCGCAGATTAAAGTTGAGGAATGTGCGATCACGCATCAAATCCAGTGATGAAAGTTCATGATAGCCCGTGTCATCTGCGGGATTGCGGTAGTCGGTGGCCAAAATTTTCACCCGCGTAACCAGGTCGGGATCCTGCAAGCGAGAGCGGATGCGACCCTCGATTTCTTCCAGGCCAAGATTGGTGGTAACCACCAGCGGCAGTCGATTAATGTAGCGGAAATTCAGGATTTGGAACAACTTTTCCTGGGCCCAGGCCGTGGCATTCTGTGTTCCGAAATCGTCCAAGACCAGCAGCGGGGCACGGCGAATTTCCTCAAAACGTTCTTCGAACGTGGCGTCCGGGTCGCTGTAGGCGAAGCGCAGGGTATCGAGCAGATCGGGAACGGTGATGAAGAGCGTCGATATCCCCAAACCAACCGTAAGATTGGCAATGGCCGCAGCCAGGTGAGTCTTACCAGAGCCGTATGGACCCTGCAGCAGCAACCATCCTTTCGGGTTTTCGGCGAATTGGTGAGCGTGGTTGTAAGCGCGTTCCAATGAGTCGGCTTTGAGAGGTGTCAGCCCGATGCGGCCGCGAGGTTGGAAGTTGTCGAAGGTTAAGTGCTGCAGCTCATGTAAATTGCTCAGGGCGTAGAGACGCCGGTGGACTTGCTTGCTAATCTGACCCTGCCGGCAGACGCAGACCTGCACTTTCCCGAAATCCGGATGACCAACCGGCACATCGGCGCGCAGGTAGCCCAACCCCTGGCAATGAGGGCAGTTTGGGTCGCCAATCAAACCCGCATGTCCCGGTTGTTTATCTTCAGTGTTCGATGAAGTCTGAGAATTCGCCCTCGACATATTTCCGGCGATCCTCTTCAGTGGCTTGTCGATCTTTTCTGCCATGGCGTCCTTCGTCCTTCCAGCGTTCTAAAACAGCCTCCACATAGCTCCAACGACGCACGTTGTTTTCCACGGCGATTTGAATGGCCTCTTCGATCCAATTGGCCGGGTAGGTTTGTTCAGCATCCTGTAAGGTTTCCGAGATCATTGGTGTCAGGGGGCCGATATTTTCTTCGTATAGTCTAAAGATGTTGGGGTGAGCGGGGGTCACATCGATGGGCGCAAGGGCGTCACTTGAAGGTTGCCACTCCGCCCGCTTAATAGCTTCTACTGCCGCCCGGCCCTTAGGGGAGTTAAGGAAATAGAAGATCTCTTCGCTCCCTTCCAGTTCGAGGTTCGTTTTGAGCAGCGTGCCCCGCTGCACGCAGCGCTCCAGCGCTGTGTACAGCGCTTCTCGAGCTTCATGCGGATTGGCGCCCAACCCTTGCATAAAGTCGGCATCTTCCAGGAAGTTCGCTTGCCGCAGGTAGCGGAAGACACCCTCCATACGATCAAGGCGATAGAATGCGTAAATGCTGACCTTCAGTTCACCGAGATGATCGATCTGTGGGAGCAGTTCGCTGAAGAACAGATCTGGAACCGGCGTTAATCGGACTCGCCCTTCTTTAAAACCCTTGAAAGAATTCATATTTGCATATGGATTATATTAAGCGACCCTGGATAAATCAATATTGCGCGTGGCAGCGTTCTCGAACTTCGCCAGGTTATTGCGAAAGATCAGCTCGACGTTGCCCGTCGGTCCATTGCGGTGCTTGGCTATCTTGATCGTGGCGACGTTCTGTTTCAGGCTATCCTTGTCGTAGAGGTCAGGCCGGTGGATGAACATGACCACGTCGGAGTCTTGTTCCAGCGAGCCGGATTCGCGCAGGTCGGAAAGCTGCGGCTCCTTGTCTGCGCGCTGTTCGACTGCCCGCGAGAGCTGGGCCGCAGCCAGCACAGGAACGTTTAATTCCCGCGCAAGCATCTTCAAGTTTCGTGAAATGTGGGAAACCTCCTGTACGCGATTTTCGATTCGCATGCCGGCGCTCATCAGCTGCAAGTAATCGACCAGCACCAGATCGAGACGGAATTCCATGTGCAGGCGCCGGGATTTTGTACGCAACTGAATAGGAGTCAGCCCGGGCGTGTCATCCAGGAAAATGCGCGTGTCTCCAAGAACTTCGATAGCATGGGCGAAGAGCGGCCATTCATCCTCGCCTAGCTGGCCAGTGCGCAGCCGGTGGGTGTCGATGCCGGTCTCCTGGGCTATCAGGCGCTGCACCAGCTGCTCGTTAGCCATCTCCAGGGAGAATATGGCGACGTGTTTCTTGTGTGTCTGGGCGGCGTTTTTGGCTGCCGAGAGCATAAAGGCGGTTTTCCCGGTTCCCGGACGTCCCGCGATGATCAGGAAATCGGAGGGCTGCATACCGCCTAGCAACCGGTCCAGATCAATAAAGCCGCTGGGGACACCATAGGTATCCTCACCGCGCCGCATGAGCTGGTCGATACGATCGTAATACTCGCTCAGCACTTCCTGAATGGGCTGTAAATCTCTCGTCAGGCGACGCTCGCTGACGCCAAAGATGGCCTTCTCGGCCTCATTCATGACTTCTTCTACGCCGAGCTCCTCTTTGTATGCAAGCTTGGCAATATCATTGGCCGCTTCCAGCATTCTGCGGCGCAATGCAGTCTCTTCGACGATATGACCGTATGCCTCGGCGTGCAGGGAGGTGGGAACGTTATTGATCAGCGCCGTCATGTAAGCCGGGCCACCGGTCTCAGCCAGCTGACCCAACTGGTCCAGTTCCTCAGATACGGTCAGGAAATCGATCGGAACCCGTTGTTCGTGCAGGCGAGTAAACACGTGCCAGATCCAGCGATGCCGGTGAATATAAAAATCGTCCTCGCGCAAGAACTGGGCAACATCGTAATAGGTTTCCGGGTTGATCAGGATGGCGCCAATTACAGCTTCTTCTGCTTCTCGGCTGTGAGGCACAATTTGTGGTCCGGGGGAGGTACTGACTTCGGTTTGCTGTAGATCTGTCATCTTTTACTTTTATTCTTTTTCATGTCTTGATCTTAGTACAAATGTTCTAATTTGTCAATGTTGGACCATGAAATGAACAATCAAATTTGATACATGGGATAAATATGCGAAAAACCGGGGTCGCCGGCTGGTCCGCTGGCATACCCCGGCGAGATTACCAGATGGGATGGTTACTCCACATCGTCTTCATCCTCATCCTCATCTTCAACCCCCTCCTCCTCGTCTTCAAGCCTTTCCAGGAAATCCTGGAACACAGACAGGCGTTCGGGGCTCTCAATCTCCTCCCCTTCGAGTTCTCCTTCCTCCTGCATATCCGCCTCGGGGATGATTCCAGCCAGATCCATTACTGAGCTGGACACAAGGATGGGCACGTGGGCGCGGACAGCCAGAGCAAGCGCATCGGATGGCCGCGAATCGATTTCCATGGTTCTGCCATTGACTTCGGCGACGATGTTCCCGTAAAATGTATCATCTCGTAAAGCCACGACTTCGACCCGGACAACTTGAGCGTTCATCTCCTGGAAGATGTTTTTAAGCAGGTCATGGGTCAGTGGACGGGCTACTTCGACTTCCTGCAGGGCGATTGTAATGGATTCGGCCTCGTAAATACCGATCCAGATAGGCAGGTAACGCTCCGCGTTTACTTCCCGCAAAATGACAATTCGCTGCTGGGACATCAAACTGACACGGATGCTGTCAATGACCACTTCAACCATATCATTGGACATTTAAGAACCTCCAAAATTAATCAACTTATTCTAACATGGTGGTGGCTGGGATGCAACGTCACAAGGGGTAATTGACAAAACCCTGACAGCTACTGCTTTTTTCTTGACTTTTTAACTCCGGAAAGTTACAATCAGGATGCGAAAATTAAATAGGCAAATAGCGCAAGGGCCTATATAGTCTGATAGTCAGGTAGTCCAGTAGTTGAGCCTAATTGACTAACGACTATTCGACTAAATGACTAAATAGGTTGACGAGGTGGAGGTTTCTCATCGCGAGATGAGGATAATCCTGGAACAATCAGCGGTTTCAGGAGAAAATCGAAAGATCAGCGGATGCCTCCCGGGACCGCCACGTCCCGTGTTTGCCCCTCCTGAAAGCGGTGCTACAAACCGGCGCGGGTAACCCGCCAACAAAAAGCACCGCGGTGGTCGCCGGCAGTTCAGGCTGCGCGGCGTTGCACTTGGAGGGGCGAATCCCTTGGTTTACTGTATTTTAAGGGCACGCCCGGCGTGCCCTTTTAGTTTTAATCGCAAGGAGGACCTTATGTCTTCACACAGCCGGTACCACATCCAAACCCAGCTTGCCCCGGCGCCGGCCGGCGGGTATCCTGCCCAGTTCCACCTGGAGGAAGGCGGCACCTACGTCAAGTATGGACACCCCGTGTTTATGGGCAGTTCCCAGCGCGGCGATGAGTACTGGACGGCCGAGATCATCAGCCAGACCTGGTACCAGGCTGAGACCGGTCGCATCCCTATCTCTGGCGCCGGCTATGGCGGAAAATTTGCCGGCGAGGGGTTTGAAGGTATTTGGTTGGACATGAGCGAGATCGTCAGGCCGACGCGTGATGGCATCCACGGCCGGGAAACTATTTCCACCCAGGTCGATCTTGGGGGTGGATTGATGGCGCTGGCGTTTGGACTCGATGGGCAGCTGCGCTCAGTTCTGCCTCCTGCGCTCAGTTTACCGCTTCCGATTTTATTGGGTCCGATGCTCATGCCATTGCCAGGACGAGGCGCGATTAAGTCGCTAGGGCGCGCAGCTGCCGGATTGGGGACGCTGGCGTTAATCGATCCCGAAGATTTTGATGATGATCTCGAAGCGTTCGGGACCTGGCTGGCGCCGCGCATGTCCACTGCGACATTTGACCGGATGCCGGATGCCTGGCAGCCGCGCTATTTGGAAATCGAAGAGGAGAATTTGGATCAGGTGGTGCTCCTGCTGTCCAAGGCGCGAGAACGCTGGCCGGAGGCGGTGATTGGCGCCTGCCTGCCGCTTTCGGCGCAGGCGCCGGATGTTGCGGCAGCCTGGGCGAAAGATGGCGCAGCCGTCATCCACCTGCTTGCCGACGAGGTTGGCCGGGATTTGGAAGGCCGGAGCCTGCCGGAAGTGCTGCGGGAGGTGCACACTCGCCTGGTAAAAGCAGCAGTACGCGACCAGGTTTGCCTGGTGGTAAGCGGAGGCATCGCCGCCGCCGAGCACGTTGCCAAGGCTATCGCCTGCGGGGCAGATCTGGTGGCGGCTGACTTTATCTTGCAGGTCGCATGGGGTTGTTCATTGTGGGCCGACCGGGGTAAATGCCCGGCGGAAGCCGGAGAGCTGGATGTAGAATGGGGTTCCCAGCGGGTGGTCAACTTGATGAACGCCTGGCGCGACCAGCTGCTCGAGGCCCTGGGCGCAATGGGGATGCGCGAGGTGCGGCGGCTGCGGGGGGAGACCGGCCGGACCATCTGGCACAAGACGGAGGAAGCTGCCTTTCGTAAGGCGCTGGGCGGGCTCCAACCGCTCTCGCGCTACCGGCGCCTGCCCCAGCCGTCGGGCGGCGAAGGTGATTTCCGCTGGCCGACTGCCCTGCTGCTGGCCTCGGCCCAACAGGCGCGCACAGGCAAACCGCCTACCGGCGAGCTGGAATACCGTGTCGGGGATTCTGACGGCGGCTTCGACCGCCTGGCATTCGCTTTCGAATTGGAGTCCGATCCCGGTGAGGTGCCTTCTGCCGATCCCGCGGATTTTGACTTCACCCTGCCCTTGAATCGCCGGGATGCGGAACGGCCGGACCAGGTACTGCCCGTGCCCTGGTATGGGGCGGGCATGTCGTACGGGAGTGTTGGCCTGCCGGTGATGCTGGCGCGGGCGCGCGCCGCCCAGGCGCTAGGCACGCTTACCTCCACGGGCGAGGGCGGCTATCCCGAAGCGCTGGAGCCGTACGCCGATCACATCATCACCCAGGTGGCTACCGGCCTGTTTGGCGTCAGTGAGGCGACGATCCAGCGGGCGCCGGTGGTGGAAATCAAGTACGCGCAGGGAGCCAAACCAGGACTGGGCGGGCACCTGCTGGGCAATAAAAATACCGACAGCGTGGCCCGCCTGCGGGAGGCGGTGCAAGGCACCTCGCTGTTTTCGCCGTTCCCGTTCCACAGCGTTTACTCGGTGGAGGATCATAAGAAGCACGTCGACTGGCTCAAGCAGGTCAATCCGAAAGGCCTGATCAGCGTCAAGGTATCCACACCGACCGACGTCGATATGGTGGCGGTGGGTTCGTATTACGCCGGCGCGCACATCGTGCACCTGGACGGGGCATACGGCGGCACGGGCGCGGCGCCAGAGATCGCCAAGAAGAATATCGCCATGCCGATCGAGTACGCACTGCCCAAAGTGCACCGCTTCCTGGTGGAGGAGGGGATTCGCGACGAAGTCACGCTAATGGCATCCGGCGGGCTGCGCAGCGCCTGGGACGTCGCCAAGATCATCGCGCTGGGCGCCGACGGCGCCATCCTGGGCACGGCCGAACTGGTGGCGATCGGCTGCATCCGGATCGCGCAGTGCGAGAAGGGCCTGGGATGCCCCTTCGGAATCACGACCACCGATCCAGAACACGCCAAGAAGATCGACGCCGATGTGGGCTACCAGCAGATCGTCAACCTGTACACGGCCTGGCTGTGGCAGCTGGCGGGGATCCTGGATGTTTTGGGCATGCGCTCCATCGCCGAACTGCGCGGCCGGAGCGACCTTCTTGTATATTTGGATTGAATCTGAACGATTGATTAGCAAAACAGTAAATTGGGTCTCGAGTGAACGGCAAACGGGGCTGAAAATTGTCAGACAACTTGGTGTCCTTAGTGTCTTCTCTTTGTAGCCTTTGTGTTAAGAAAGCAAGAATCGGGTGGCACGGTTGCCGGATGTCCATATAATTAGGATTGAATAGGATCAAAATTTCCGAGTGCCTGAGGAGGTAAGCATCTATGGAACTGCCAACAACCGATTTCGAGCAGCTATCGCGAGACTACCAGACCGTTGAAAAAGCCATCACGTATCTGGAAGATCACGTAGAGGAGCAACCTAATTTGAAAGACGTGGCCGAAAGCGTGCATTTGAGTGAGTACCACTTCCAGCGCCTGTTCTCGCGGTGGGTGGGCATCAGCCCAAAGCGGTTCTTGCAGTATCTCACCAAGGAGCGCGCCAAGGAGATGCTGGGAGAGTCCGTAAGCGTGCTGGAAGCGGCTTACGCGGCCGGGTTATCGAGCCCTGGGCGGCTGCATGACCTGTTCGTGAACTGCGAGGCGGTCACCCCCGGTGATTACAAGAGCCAGGGCGAGGACCTGGAGATCGCCTATGGCTTCCATGCCTCCCCTTTCGGCGAGTGCTTGCTGGCGCTCACCGGCCGGGGTATCTGCGACCTGATCTTTGTAAGTGAAGGGAACCGGGAGGAGGCGCTGAAGGCGCTCAAAAAGCGCTGGGCCAGGGCGGCGCTGCATGAAGACCCTCAGCGCACCGGTCCGGTCGTGGCGCAGGTCTTTGACCGCCTGACTGGAGGCGAGGCGAAGCCGCTTTCCCTTCACTTGCGGGGCACCAACTTCCAGATTAAGGTCTGGGAAGCGCTCTTGAACATACCCTCCGGCACGGTGGTTTCTTACGAGGACATCGCCGTATCGATCGGCATGCCCAGCGCGGCCCGGGCAGTCAGCAACGCCGTGGCCCGGAATCCCATTCCGGTGATCATCCCCTGCCACCGGGTGATCCGGAAAGCGGGCGCCTATGGC
>DATCIL010000524.1:0-7006 GCA_036507795.1 Anaerolineales bacterium
GATTGGCGGCCGCTATCGTTGGATAAATTTGCTGGTTGTAGTCCCTCAAAACTTCCAATGGAAAGGGTTTCGATCCATCATGAGTCTCCACCACGCCGCCAGCCTCTTCGACGATCAGCCAGGAGCCGGCGATATCCCATATCTTCGGCGTCGCTTCAAATCCGAGCACAGCAGTTCCCCGCGCTACCGAACAAAGGTCATAAACGGCTGACCCCAGGATGCGGGTTTTATAACGCACCTTAACGTCATATCGCCGGTGGGTGCGCGAACAGCACGAGAAAAAAGCCGTGGGGCGTTCCCTGTCGGGTGGCCTCGAGTGGATCCTCTCGCCGTTGAGAGTTGCTCCCTTGCCACGTTGGGCGCTGTATAATTCGTCGAGCGCCGGGAAGTATGCGGCTGCCGTTTCCGGCCAGCCATCGACCAGGCGGGCGACCGATACGCCCCAATAGTGCAATCCCAGGCTGAAGTTAGTCGTGCCGTCCAAGGGATCGATGACCCAAACTGCTTTTCCTTTCAGGGATTTTGGGTGAAGTTCCTTGCCCGAATAATCGGCTGCAGTGCTATAACCTGGCTGAAGCTCCTCGCTAATCAGCGCGTCCTCGGGGAAACGCTCGAGAATCGCTTCGCCGATCAACCGGTCCACAGCCAGATCGGCTTCAGTAACCACGGTGCGATCCTCTTTGAGGTTGGCTTTTGTTCCAGAGAGGGAGAAGATCTCTCGCAGCATTTTTCCAGCTTCGCAGGCCAGCTGTGCGGCAAAAGTAAGCGTTTCGCTCATGATTGCAGTATAACATGTTCGCCTGACTCGAATCTCGTTGGGCTCTTTGGGATTTACCGTGGTAGGGGATATATCTGGGCGTCGCGTCGTCTTAAGATAAAAAGTCCGGTGTAGCATTTCTGGCAACTCATGTATAATCTGAGTATGGTCATCGTTTTGCCCCGCTCAAAAGAGGCTGCGCGTGAAATATTCGACGCTTGACGATGCGAAATTGATCATCCTCGTCACTAAAAGGGATACTGAGGCCCTGAGTGAACTATACGATCGCTACAGCCGGTTAGTCTTCAGTTTGGCGTTGAAGACTGTCGGCGACCAGGCGATTGCCGAGGAGATCACACAGGATGTTTTCTTTCGTGTATGGGAGAAGGCCGGCACTTACCACTCCGAGCAGGCTAAAGTCAGCACCTGGTTGACCAGCATTGCCCGGTATCGTTCCATTGATGTGCTCCGGCGCCAGGGAGTGCGCCCGGAATCGAACAGCGTGTCCTGGCCCGACCTGTCTGCAAATAGCATGCCGAGTACAGATGGAAGAGGACCGGAAGACAAGACCGAGATGGCCATTCAAGGAGAAAGAGTGCGCGCGGCAATCGCGCAATTGCCCCTTGAGCAACAGCAAGTCCTTGGCCTGGCGTATTTTCATGGCTATACCCACAGCCAAATTTCCCAAGCGCTGCAGGCCCCATTGGGGACTGTCAAGACCCGCATCCGCCTGGGCATGCAGAAGCTGCGGCAAGTGCTCGAAAAAGAGCAGTTTGCGCCCTAGGCAATCTATTTTGTATGCGGTTGCGTATATTCTAATGGTGGAGGTCACCCCGACGAACTCTCAATAAGGATGTATCAATGGCGAAGGACGTGCATATAAAAGATTTAATCCCAGCGCACGCGCTGGACTGCCTGGAAGAGGCCGAGGCGGCAGCAGTTTCGGAACACCTGAAAGACTGCTCGCTCTGTCGCGCCGAGCTGCGCGCCTACCAGGCGGTCGCCGAGCAATTGGCTTATGCAGCTGCGCTGGTAGACCCGCCGCTCCACGTAAAGGTCGAATTAATGGATCGAGTCCGGGCGGGTATACCCGCCCAGCCTGCCAGTGAAGCCGATTCCTCCTGGTCGGAGCGCATTGGCCAGTTTTTCCTATCGGCCTCCCCCAAGCGCTTTGCGCCAGCCTGGGGCGCGATAAGCCTGGTTCTGATTTTGGTTTTGGCGACCAGCAATGCACTGTTGTGGTACCAGGTTAATCAATTACGCGCCGGCAGCGAGCAGACGCCCATGCAGATTGTGACGCTTCTGGGGACCGAAATCGAGCCTCAAGCAAGTGGATTGATTGTGATCAGCCGGGATGGGCTCCATGGCACCCTGGTGGTCGACGATCTACCGGCGCTGGATGAAACTCGGGAATACCAGCTCTGGCTGATCCGGGATGGTCAGCGGATCAGCGGCGGGGTTTTTTCGGTGAGCCCGGATGGATATGCCAATCAGTGGATAGGAGCACCCGAGCCGCTGACCGCTTACTCATCTTTTGGAGTTACCATTGAACCAACCGGCGGAAGCCCGGGTCCAACCGGAGAAAAAGTCCTCGGCGGGGAGTTTTAATCGGCGACTTCATCAACAATATCTGGATAGTCCTGCGTGACCGATTTCTCCGGAGAAACGCCAAGAAACTGGATAAGATCTGAGGCCAGGCCGGCCTTGTGTTCGGCATCCCGGCGACTCCATGTCCGGCTTTTGACTTCCAGGAAATATCCTAGCGATGGCTGTTCGACCCGGTCCAGATTGATGTAAAACTCGGTTCCCTGAAAGAGGACCCGCCAGCGAAGGCGATCTTTTTCAATGAATATTTCGTTAGTCGGGTTGAAGTATTCCCGATAAAAACGCAAACTATGGTTCGCTGGCGCCAGGTAGCGGCTGCGCGAGAGCAGCACATCGCTTGGAAAACGGTGCTCTCGGGCGGGCCCGATTAAGGTGAGGCGATAGCGTACGTTGGAAATCTCTCCATCTTCATCGATATACTCATCTTCGCGATAACGAAATCTACCCTGCTCCGGATCGTCAAACCTAAAATAAGTATCATACTCGTGGTAGTGGCGGTGGTATAGGACCTCAATTTCCGGTTTTTCCAGTGCGGCGAGAACGGTTTCCGGATCGGAAATGCGCACCTTGATCTGGACTTCAAAGCTCTCGCCTTCGGTTGCGCCGCCAATAGCGACCAGTTTAGAGAGCATTGATTGTTCGCGTTTGATCAGAAAAGTATCGATGCGCCTGGCGTAGTCCTGGGCATGGACCAGCAGATCATCAATCTTCAACTCAGTCAGCTGTCGATCGCGCATCAACCAGCGACCGTTCACCATAACATCCCGGACGTCAGTCGATTTCGTTGCGTAGACCAGCTGGGAGTAAATGCTATCCGGATCTCGCCTGAATCTTGGGAGGGAGTGAAGCGCGGCGGCATCAATCAAGATGATGTCGGCTCTCTTTCCGGGCTCCAAAGTTCCGGTAATCTCTCCCAAATGAAGCGCTCTGGCGCCTAGACGGGTAGCCATAGACAGGGCGGTCGGGGCTGGCACCGTGGTCGGATCGCCGGTGATACCTTTGGCCAGCAGCGCAGCCAGGCGAACCTCCTCAAACATGTCCAGATCATTATTGGAGGCCGGGCCATCGGTGCCGATGCCGACGTTCAGTCCGATCGCCAGCATCTGGCTCACGGGGGCTGCCCCGGAGGCAAGCTTCAGGTTGGAGGACGGGTTATGAGCGACGCCGGCTCCGTGATGCAGCAGGGTATGCATCTCACCCTTATCAATATGCACGCAGTGGGCAGCCAGGACTTTGGCGTCAAACAGATTTTGCTTTTTAACATAAGGGATCACCGGCATGTCGTACTGCTGGCGAGAATCCCTGACTTCCTGTTCCGTCTCTGCCAGGTGGGTGTGCAGGGGAACGTCGAACTCGACGGCCAGCGCCGCAGTGGCGCGCAGGATTTCTTCCGTGCAAGTATAAGGAGAGTGGGGCGCGACGGAAGGCACGATCAGGGGATGGTCTTTCCAATTGGTAATGAATTCGCGGGCTGAATGAAGCGATTCTTCAAAGGATTCTGCATCAGGTGCTGGAAATTTGAGAACGGTTTGCGAACATACCGCTCGCAAACCGGCGTCTGCCGTGGCCCGAGCGACATCTTCCTCAAAATAGTACATGTCGGCAAAGCAAGTTACCCCGGAGCGGATCGATTCGACGCAGGCCAGCAACGTGCCCAGACGGACGAAATCGGGCGAGACAAATTCCCGTTCAACCGGCATCATATATCCCAGCAGCCATACATCCAGGCGCAGATCATCGGCGAGCCCGCGCAGCAGCGTCATGGGAACGTGCGTGTGCGCGTTGACCAGCCCGGGCATGAGGACTTTTCCGCCACAATCGAATGTCTCATCTGCGCTGATGGTCCGCCGCAGCTCAGGTTCGCTACCGACAGCAACAATGCTGTCCCCCGCAACAGCCAGCGCCCCCGGCTCATACTGGTTAAGGTCATCGTCCATAGTCAGGACGATGGCGTTGGTGAGGAGTAAATCGGCTTTTTTCGTCACTTGAAGTCCTTAATTAATAAACCTCGAATCATGTCCAGCCCGTGATTTATTGCCCATACAGGCGCATTCCCCGGTGGACCCACATAAGAGCGAGCGTACTGTTTTTTCCCTTGAGGTGTGATCAAAACAAAGTGGATCTCCTCGCCGGCGTCCTGTTTCAATACCGCGGCTCCAAAACCCACATCGGCGTGCCGCGCCTGCCGGAAGGCATCGGTAAACTCAGCCAATTCCTGGGGAGTGGGCTGTTCAGCCAGCACCTCGCCGCCCCTGAACGGTCCGGGGACAGCGGCCAGGCGCTGGAGCAACTCGCCTCCCAGGCCAACTTCGACCGCCACCAAGGTCCAGCCGATGTGCTCCAGGCGGCGCAGGGCGGCTGCCTCCAGCGTATCCTGGTCGCTGCCGTAGATCCACTTGCCCAGCCGCTGGCGAATGACCTGCTCCACCCACTGAATTTTTTCGTCGGCTTCAACCTCAGAACCGGCTTTAGCGGTGATCCGGACGTCCACCCGGCCGGAATGCGCTGCCAGAGCCACCGTCGGATTTTCCAGCGTTTCCAAATCGCCGATCAGGTCATCGATCTGCGATTCGCCAACGCCTGAAGTGTGCAAAATGCGGGATTTAATGATGCTGTCCAGGTCAAATTGCTCGCGCAGATAGGGCAGGACGAAATTTTCCATCAGGTGTTCCATCTCGCGAGGGACGCCCGGAAGCGCGATAATGGCGGCGCCGCCGGCCTCCACGACAAAAGCCGGCGCGGTGCCCACGGGATTCTCGATCGCCCGGGAGCCTTTGGGGATGTAGGCCTGGCGCTTGTTGTTCTCGGTAGGGTTACGTCCAAAGCGCCGGAAGCGCGCCTGGATCTGTTCCCAGAGCTCCGGACGGAATTCGACCTCCAGCCCGGCCGCCAGCGCTACCGCTTCACGCGTGGGGTCATCCACGGTCGGTCCTAAGCCCCCTGTGGTGATGATAATATCACAACGCTCCATCGCTTGCTGGAGAACCTGGGCGATGCGCTTCTGGTTGTCTCCAACCGTTGTCTTGCGATACAGATCGATCCCCAGATCGCGCAAGGCCCGGGCGATATATTGTGCATTGGTGTCCAGGATCTCGCCGAGGAGAATTTCGGTACCGATAGTAATTATCTCTGCGCTGGGCATGTCCTTCCGATTAGCTGACAGGAGTTTCGCCTTTTTTCGAAATCAGTGAATGAAACCACAGATAACACAGATCACCACAGATATTGGCTGATTCTAACCAGATTTCGGACAGGGAATCTGTGTGTATCGCTGTTCAACTGTGGTTTTAAACCGCAAGATCAAAATCGGCGAAAGTCCAGTAGTTGAGAAAAGCCATTATCCAATGATACTGTATTCATACTGGCCGCGGACCGGTTTTCCTTGCTCAAAGCGATCCAGGGAAAAAAGATTAATATCATCGTCCGGCTGTTTGCCATTAAGCGCCAAATTGGCCATCATCTCACCGGCTGCGGGAGCAAGCTTGAAGCCGTGACCGCTGCCGCCCGCGCAAACATAGACGTTCTCGAATCCTGACACACCATCCATGATGGGGTGCCAGTCCGGGGTGATATCGTATAGCGAAGCGTAGCTGCTGGCCACCTGACTGCGTTCCATGGCGGGGTAGCGCAGCGCGGCGCGTTCCGCGAAATCAGCCAGGGTAGCCATATCGACGCGTTCATTATAGCTGTCCGGATCCTTCACCTGGTCCCCGGCCTCCTTTGGCGAGATCGAACCGACCAGCATCAGATTGCCGGTTTCCGGTCGCAAATAGACTTGTGAGATAAAGTCAGCCCAGACGCCGTGGCGATCAAAGTCGGCGGGACGGCGATATAAGGTGACTTTGACCCGGGCGGCAATAACAGGGATTTTAACACCGATTTGGGCGAGTAGAGCCGGGGACCACGGGCCAGCGGCGACAATCACCTTGCCGGCTGGAACCATACCCTGGTCCGTCCGGACCCCCACGACCTTTCCTGCCTCAACTTCAAATCCGGTTGCTGTGATTCCGGTGCGAATGCGAGCGCCCAGCCGGCGGGCGGCATTCGCAAATCCATTTGCGGCGGCAGACGCATCGCAATATCCGCCACCCGGCTCATACGCGCCGCCTCCTAAACCGGTGGGGTCGAGTTGAGGTTCAATTTCTCGCATTTCTTCCGGGGTGAC
The DNA here is from genome assembly GCA_036507795.1 of Anaerolineales bacterium. GTDB lineage: Bacteria > Chloroflexota > Anaerolineae > Anaerolineales > UBA4823 > DASQQR01. The sequence continues at coordinate 6,528 of DATCIL010000524.1, forward strand.
AAAGGTGGTAGAGATGCCCAGAGACTGTTGCATGGCGATATTGGCTTTTAGCCCGGCGACGTCTTCCGGGCCAACGCCGATCATGAACCCTGTTTTTGTAAATCCGGCTTCCGAGCCAACCAGATCGCGAAAATTCTGCCATACCTGCAAGGATTTGAGCGCCATACGGGCGGTTACCGGGTTGGAATAATGCTGGCGGACGATGGCGCTGGAATGGCCGGTTGGTCCGCCGGCTATAAAGCGCTTCTCTAACAGGGTTACAGACGCCCCATCCCTGGCTAAGTGGCAGGCGATACTGGCCCCGTTAATCCCACCACCGATGATAACGACATCGCTGTGATTATTCATGCTTTCGTCCTATTCTCGATATAGGGCTTTCATTAATCTTCAAAGAGGGCAAGTCCGGCTACCTTCAACCTTCCAACCTTTAAACATTAAGCCGCTCTATACAAAAAGAGCGCAGGGGACATTCCCGTGCG
>DATCIL010000525.1:0-3774 GCA_036507795.1 Anaerolineales bacterium
TCGTAGTTCTGGGACCGCAGGATTGGTTTGGGGAGATGGCCCTGCTGTCTGACGAACCCCGCTCGGCGACCATCGTCGCTGTCAAAGATACCACCCTATGGCGGCTTAGCCGAGACGACTGGGATGAGTTAATCAAAAGACATCCCACCTGGCTGCTTCGATTCTGTTCCGTCCTCAGCAAAAAGCTCACGAGCTTGGAACAACGGCATGCCATTGGTCGCGGTGCCTTCAATTCCCTGGCCGAAGAGTTCTACCGCTCAAGGTCGTCTGCAGAACAGGACTTCTTGCGTCGTGCATCACTGCTGACCAATATTGACCCGAAATCGGTAGGAGTCCTTGTGCCAACTGAAGCCGCACACGGATTGCTGGATGACCTGGAGAAAACCCAGCTACCCCTTATCCACCGTTTGGAAAATGGACGATTCGAGCTGCAGGGTTTTTTTAGGGACTTTCTGGTGGATAAGCTGGAATCCACGGAAGGGAAAGAAACGAAGGAACTGCTGCACACGCAACTGGGCAGCCAATTTGAGGCTCTCCAAACCTGGGGCCAGGCGATTCACCACTTCATAGAAGCAAAAGATTGGGCCGGGGCTGCTCGACTCGTGATCGCCCACAAAGATGATTTGCTTGACAGTCACGCATCTTTTCTCAAGAGCGCTTTTGAAAGGTTTTCCCCAGACCACTTTTTTTCTGATCTTCGCCTGGTTCACCTGAGGGCGACTGTCCTGGCCCACCTGGGGGACCATCGGGCGGCGATCCAAAGCTATAAGGAAGTGCTCTCGCAAAGAGGATCAGGTGGGGTGGGGGCTGAGACCATAACCCGCTATCGGGACACGGCTGACGTTTTGATGCAAAAGAATGACTACCCACAGGCACTCAACTGTTTGCGCAGTGCCCTCAATTTGGCGGAGCAAGAATCCAGATCCGGCGAGCTTTCGTGGGATAGCGAGAGATCCGAGAGCCTGCCCTTGCCTCCTCAACTCGTCCCGAGAGAGGCTTCGATCCGGTCAACTCTTGTTTCAATGGTTTCCCGCCTTTCCCATGGACCGCTGCTGAAGCGGTGGCTGGGAGGGGTTTTGGGTTTTGCTATCTGGGCATATCTCTGGTTCTGGACACCTGATATCGGCCTGGAGCCGGCCGCCACCAAGCAGCTGGGGCTGCTCTTGTTGACCCTGATATATTGGGTGTTCTGGGTTTTCCCGGATTACGGTATCGCCCTCATTTTTCCCCTGGGGCTGATAGTGACCGGATTGGCCCCGCCGGAAAACGCTCTACGCGGGTTTGTCAGCACTACATGGTTCATGACCCTGGGCGTATTGGGTTTGGGAGCGGCCATGACCGGTTCCGGCCTGTTTTATCGTTTGTCCTTACAGCTGGTCAGGTTTGTCCCGCTGACTTACCGCTGGCAAACCATAGCGCTGGGCTTTATGGGAGTCATCGTCACTGCACTGATCCCGCAACAAAGCGCCCGAACAACGATTGTCAGTCAGATGGTACTAAACCTTTCTGAGAGTCTAGGTTACAAAACCCCCTCCAGGGCTTCCACGGGTCTCTTTGCGGCGAGCTTCCTGGGACTGGGGCAGCTTGGCTTTTCCTACCTCACCGGATCCACTGCAACCCTGTTGGCCTGGGGACTCCTTCCCGAGGATACCCGAGCCCAATTTACGTGGGGGTATTGGTTCGTCGCCAGTTTACCTCCTACCCTGGTTGTCATCGCCGTTGTGCTTCTAACTATCAACGTTCTTTATCGTCCCGAGTCGAAGTCGCGCGTCTCATACAAAATGGTGGACACGCAACTGGAGATCCTTGGACCTCTAACTCGTGACGAATGGACCACCTTGGGAATGCTGTTATTCATGGTGACGGGTTGGCTCACTATTTCCCTGCACGGCATCGACGGTGCATGGATCGCCCTCATCGGGCTTTGTGTCCTGATCAATTCCGGGGTGTTGGGCTTTGGCCGGTTGAAAAAGGGGATCGATTGGGAGTTGCTGATCTATCTGGGTGTTATGGTTAGTATCCCCACCATACTCGCGAATTCCAGAATCGACGTATGGATGGTGGGCCTCCTTTCCCCGCTTGTTTTACCATTCGTGGAAACGCCCGCCCTTTCATTCATCATCATTGCCCTGATTGCTTACGTCCTCAGGTTGTTATTCACCAGCCGCCTTACCGTCGTTGCGCTCACCATTGCATTTGTCCCGTTGTCCGATCAAATGGGGATTAGCCCCTGGATCATCGTCATGATTATCCTTATGGGGTCGGAGATCTGGTTCTTCCCGTACCAGGTGGACTGGCACACCCTTGCCTACTCCACCACTGAAGGAAAAGGATTTTCCTACCCTCTCATGTGTCGCATCAACCCCTTCTATGCCCTTGCCTATATCCTGGCCATCTTCGCGGGTATTCCTTATTGGAGATATTTGGGCCTGATGGGATGAGGCCAGCTCGACTTCCAGCCTGTCTACGAAACGGGGGAGCTTACGCGCCGAGCAAATTGCCGGTTAGCGAATAACATTATCCGCTCGGCTCAGCACTTCCGGAGGAACCCTGATCCCGATGATACTGGCCGTTCGAAGGTTAATAAACAGATCAAACTTTTTGGCGCGCTCGATGGGAAGATTCTCAGGCCTTGCCCCTTTAAGTATCTTGTCCACGAGGGAGGCGGCCTGACGCCCCATCTCAAAATGGTTCGGTCCATATCCGGCCAGGCTTCCTCTGGCCGCCCAAGCCGATCCACCAAACATTGTGGGCAGTTTCTTTTGCCTTGCTACGCTAAAGATAATGTCAGTTTGACTCTGTACCAATTCATCTGAAACGTGGTAGATGGCGTCACCTTCCCGTTTCTTGATGCGATTGAGAGAGTCCTTCAGTTCCTTTTCGTTACTGATCGGGTGCCCTGCCACGTGGAGTCCCAGACGCGTCGCCGCCACTTCAGCAATGGCAAAATGCCCTCGCGAAAGCGGGTTATAAATGTCGTAAAAAATGTGTACTTGCCGTAATGTGGGTACAACCTCTTTCAAAATCTTCAATCTCGTCTCGGCCTGCTGCACGGAAAGACCGGCCACCCCGGTCACGTTACCCCCTGGACGTTCCATGCTCTTCACAAAACCCAATGCCACCGGGTCAAGAAGGGTACGAAAGACAATGGGGATCTCCTTTGTGGCAGCCATAGCTGCCACTGTCGCTGAGCTCCCCATTGCAAAGATCAGATCCGTCTTGTTCCTGGCCAGTTCAATGGCCGCTGACTGGAGGACTCCCCGCTCACCCCTGGCGTTGTGGACTTCGATCAGGATGTTTTTTCCCTCCTGATAACCGAGCTCTTTAAGCCCCGCCCTGAAGCCGCTGATGGAGTCAGAATCAGACTGGTCGACTTCCCGGATCAGGATGCCGATACGTGGAGTTTTTAAATCGCTCTGTGCCTCATTGCCGGATAATCCCATGAAGAACAGGATTATTACCAAGAGAAGTTTTGCAGGTTTGTTTGTCATACGTCCTACCTTAGCAAGGGTTAAGGCCAATTGCATCGGCCAGAATAACCCGACAGATGAGGCTATTGTGACCTGCCCAGGTTATCAGGACCAATTGTAACTTGAGAGAGTGGCTCCCGCAGTCAGAAAGCGCGAGCCGATGAGCCGGCTTGGCGTGCGCTCGTGCCAGAGAGCCGCTTGAGAGAAATCGGCCGCCGCAAAAGGCAAGATTCTGCAGAAAACAGCGGGGCTTGCGTGAAGGGTCACGGCGTTGACGATGCGACGAGCGGGCGATAGAGTGCCG
>DATCIL010000526.1:0-2706 GCA_036507795.1 Anaerolineales bacterium
GGCGGTTTGCAGGCGTGCTCCGCACGCCTGCAAACCGCCGCCTTCTCCCAATTATTCTAGTAGCTCATCCAGTTCACCAAAATCATCAAAATGCCGGCGGTAGCGGGCGACAAACTCGGCAGGGGAGTATTCCTGACCCTGGGGCCCCTGCTGTTCAAGACAGTAGCTCGCTGCAAGAGCGCCAACCTGGCCGCAGGTACTCCATTTCCATCCTCGGCTGAAACCTTTCAAAAAGCCGCCGCGAAAGGCATCGCCTACTCCCGTGGGATCGACGATGACCACCGGTTCAACCGCAGCAATGGAAATCTCATCACCTTCCGCATAAAGCGTAGCACCGAACTCCCCCCTCGTGACGACCGTAATGGTAGTCCGTTGCAAGATTTCAGGCAAGGACAGACCGGTTCGCCGCTGGATCATGCTCAGCTCGTAATCGTTCACAAATAGGGCCAGGGCGCCATCGACGCCAAAGAGCACATCGGCTTCATCCAAACGCGGGATTTGCTGGCTGGGATCGTATAAATAAGGAATGTTTAACTCCTTGCACTCCTTAACGTACCGTATCATGGCGCTGGGCTCGTTGGGTGATATCACGACCAGGTCCGGGCGTTCCCCATCCAACTCGTACAAGGATAACTCGCCAGCATAGGCCATGGCGCCAGGGTAAAAGCTGGCAATTTGAGCATTCGAACGATCAGTGTTGGCAAAGAAAGAAGCGGTGTATTCCCCAGGAATGACGCGCACGGCGGAGGTATCCACGCCCTTGCTCTCCAGCCAGAGACGATATTCTTCGAAATCCTCGCCCACGGTTGCCAGGAGGCGAGTGCGCTCGCCAAGCAACGCCATCGTGTAAGCGATATTGGGGGCAGTTCCGCCGCGCCGCCGGACCATGCTCTCCACCAGGAAGGAAAGGCTCAGCGATTCTAACTTATCGGGCAAAATATGGTCCCGAAAATAGCCCGGGAAGGACATCAAATGGTCATAGGCGACAGAGCCGGTCAATAAAATGTTCATTTTCGAATACAAAGTCTAGTGCTTATTGAACAGGTAACGTAATCTTAACACGAAGGTTTATTTCAAAAGGTGGAGTAACGATACCGTTCTCGGTTACGATAGCCGTGACCAGGCGATGGGGAGTGACGTCGAAGGCAGGATTTCGCGCCCGGGCGCCTTGCGGGGTGACGCGCTCGCCCTCCACTTCAAGGGCCAGTACCTCCGCTGGCTCGCGCTCTTCAATTGGAATGAGGGAGCCTTCTGCAAGGGATAAATCCACGGTTGAAGTAGGCACCACTGGATAAAAAGGCACGCCGTTATCATTTGCAGCCAGGGCGAGCATGTAAGTGCCGATCTTATTGGCGACGTCTCCATTTGCGGCCACGCGATCCGCTCCAACGAACACTTTTTGTACCTGTCCCGAGCGAAGGAAGTAACCAGCGGCATTGTCGCTGATGATCTCATAGGGGATTCCATACTGCTTCAACTCCCAGGCGGTCAGGCGGGCGCCTTGCAAGCGGGGCCTGGTCTCGTCGACGAGGACGTGAACGCGTTTGCCCATTTCGCTTGCCATACGGATGACGCCCAGGGCGGTGCCCCAATCCACAGTAGCCAGGGCGCCTGTGTTGCAGTGGTGAATAACGGTGTCGCCGTCACCAATCAGTTCCGCGCCGTGCCGGGCCATGCGCTGGTTGAGGGCCACGTCTTCGTCGGCGATGCGCTGGGCCTCGGCCAGCACGGTGTCCTTCAGGTTCTCCGCCGTGCCTGGCGTTTCCATGGCGATCTGCAACAACCGCTTCAGGGCCCAGGAGAGGTTGACCGCGGTAGGGCGGGCTTCCTGCAAAGTCTCAGCCGCGTTTTTCAGCTCGGCACGTAGAGCGGTGATTTCTTGCGCATTTGACTCGTTTGCGGCCAGGGCTAAGCCAAAAGCCGCGGTGGCGCCTATCGCTGGAGCGCCGCGCACTACCATGGATCGAATCGCTTCGGCAACCTGGCGGTAGTCGTCATAAGCAATGACTTCGAACTTGCCGGGCAACAGGCGCTGGTCGATCAGGCGCACCTGGTTTTTGGTATAGTCCCATTCTACTGTTCGCATAATTTTCAGCTCGTGAAGATCCGCGTCCGATAGAAGCCGACGGAGATCGTTACACGCTAAAAAAACGCCCTCGAAGGAGAGCGTTGTCTTCCACCGGCAAACTGAGTATAACATGGCTGGGCAGGTTTATCAAAGAAAAAGTGAGACGTGAAGACGTAATGCGTAATTCGTAATGCGTAAGCAGCAAAATGAACAGCTTGTCCAAATCGCTTGCCAAGCAAATACGATTGTGCTAAAATCTGCTCACGATGCTCCAATTTTCGCAGCCCCCCACTCGTCATCATCATACTATGATGACCGGCGCCCCGACCGGGCAGGATCGCTTTAAGGAGCTTCGTTTCATCTAGTTCTGGCTACCTTTACCAATGATTTTGCAGAGCGTTCCCCGGTTCGGGGAACGCTTTTTTTTATTTATGGTAAGCAAAAGGAGCGCGCATGATCAAGCAACGTGAGGATATCCGCATCGCCTTGCCCAGTAAAGGTCTTCTGGCCGAACCTGCCCTCGAGTTAATGGCCAGAGCCGGGCTGCGCGTGCACAAACCCAATCCGCGCCAATACCAGGCCAGCATCCCCAGCCTGCCCGCACTGACCGTAATCTTCCAACGTCCCAATGACATCGT
>DATCIL010000527.1:0-4699 GCA_036507795.1 Anaerolineales bacterium
CATCCCGCAACCTGTACTCGACCAGGGCAATTACAACTTCCTTCCCAAAAACTCACCCATCTTGATGGGGTGGAGCGGGCTGGACCAGCCATATGCTTTCGATATTTATTGGTTGACAGAAGGGATTATCGGATCGGGGGAGGTAAGATTCGTATTGGTGTTGTTTGCCGGCTTTTTTACTCTAGGATACGCGCTCAAGTGGTGGGTTGATTTCTTCCGCGCTCAGGAATCCGGTTAATCTGATTTCCCGCCAAGCACCTTTTCAAGTAAGCGCTCCCGGCGAGAGCCAACCGGCAAAAGCCTTAAACGAATATTTTGTAGATTTTGCATAAACTTCCAGCTGCGGCTCTCACGAATATCTCGCAGCTGGTTCGCGACCGTGTTCATCTCGCGATCTAATTCGACTACCTTGTCGCTCAAGCTGGCGACCTGGTCCCGCATCTCGACCGCCAGCTCTCGCAGGTCGGCGTTCTCTTTCCATAAGAGGAAGAACTTGCGCTCGTAGTTGCGCACCATGCGGTGCAGCGGCGCTTGCCTGCGCCGGTAGAGGACTGCCCACGGGGTGAGGAAGGAGGCGTCAAAATCAATGTCGCGAAAGAACCCCTGGCGGGCGAACAGCTCGGCCCAATATTCGGGAGGCTGCACATTGAAGTGCGTGGCTTCTTTGTAATCGAAAGGCGTGGAGGAAAACAAGACCTGATCGCTGTGCCGGCAGAGATTTTCGACGGCGCTTTCAGCGCCGGCTCTTTCCAAATGTTCAAGGACTTCGATACACACGATCAGGCCATACTTTTGTGGGAAAGGCTCGACAACAGACCCGATCCAGCAATACGGTTGGACATCCGGATGGACGTTCTGAATGGCGTAATCGGAAAGATCCAGCCCATAGGCCGCGACGCCGCGCTGGCGCAGCTTCTCCACCAGGAAACCCCAGGCGCACCCGGCATCTAAAACGGATTCCGGTTGGATATCGCTCACGATGCGACCGGCAATGGCATCGAAAAACCCCAGCCAGGTTTCATCACGCCGGTAAGGCCGGCCGCAGCTGTGCGCAAAATAGTGGGCATCGAACATTTTGGAGACGTCTCCAGCAGGCATCAATCGATCTCCATGGCGAGCTCGAGCGCTTTCCGCCAGTCCGGAAGGCGCAAACCGAAGGTCTTTTCAAAGCGCTGACAATCAAGCGCAGAAAACAAGGGACGCTGAGCAGCTGAGGGAAATTCGGAGCTCAGGGCAGGCTCGACCTCCCTGACCACATGCTCTTCTGGCTGTGGGTCCAGTTCAAGGATCGCCTCAGCCCACTCAAGGCGGCTGGCAAAACCAGAACAGGACAAGTGATAGGTGCCGCGCCGGTCCTCAAACCAAGTCCACACATCTTCCAGATCCATGGCGAGAAGCTGCCCGGTGGCCTCCGCCAGCATGCGGCACCAGGTGGGACTACTAATCTGGTCGGTGACAATGCGCAACTTCTCGTGATGGCGGGCCCACTTCAACACCTTGGTGACAAAGCTTTCGCGACGCAAGCTGTAAACCCAGCTGGTGCGCAGAATCAGGTATATCCCGCCCGCATCCTGAATCGCCTGCTCACCTGCCAGCTTAGTGTGCCCGTAAACATTTACCGGTTTCGGCTCGTCATCTTCTACATACGGCTCATCCTTGCTGCCATCAAACACGTAATCGGTGGAATAATGAATCAGGAGCGCCCCAAGTTGGCGCGCTTCCTGGGCCAGGATACCCGGAGCCCACCCATTGATCGCCAAGGCGATATCCGGTTCGGCTTCAGCCCGATCCACGTCGGTATAGGCAGCGGCATTAACGATGACCTCCGGTTTTGCTTCCCGAATCGTAGCCCGGATGCTGGCCGGTACGTTCAGGTTAATCCGAGGATATTCGTAGGCAGCCACCTGTCCAAGGGTCGGCAGGGTGCGGCACAGCTCCCACCCTAATTGACCGTGTTTCCCCAAGAGCAAAATTCGCATAGGATTTACCGGCCGTGAAAGGGCATTTCCTCTTGCGCCAGGCGTTCCAGGTAAAGACCGTATAGGTTATTATTCATCTCCTCGGCTAATTCCAGGAGTCTATCTTTATCAATATATCCCAAGCGGAAGGCAATTTCTTCCGGACAGGAGATCATCATCCCCTGGCGTTCCTCAACGGCCTGGACAAAATTTGCCGCCTGGAGCAGAGATTCGTGGGTCCCGGCGTCCAGCCAGGCGACGCCGCGACCTAATGGCTCGACCTGCAGTCGACCGCGTTCGAGATAGATACAGTTCAAATCGGTTATCTCCAGCTCACCCCTGGCAGAGGGTTTCAGATTTTCAGCAATTTCCACCACTTGATTATCATAAAAATATATGCCAGGAACGGCGTATTTCGAGCGGGGATTGAGGGGCTTTTCTTCAATGCTCAGGGCGCGGCCCTGTTCATCGAATTCAACCACGCCGTAGCGTTGGGGATCGCGGACAGGATATGCGAAAATCAGGGCGCCGCTGTTCAATTCAGCCGCTTTGCGCAGGCTGAGGGGCAAGCCGTGTCCGAAGAAAATATTATCGCCAAGGATCAAAGAGACAGCATCTGTACCAATAAATTCTTTACCCACAAGGAAGGCGTCAGCGAGGCCGCGCGGCTCCAGCTGTTCAGCGTAGGAAAAGCGCAGCCCCCACTGGTCGCCGTCGCGAAGCAGACTGCGAAAGGCCGGGAGCGCATCCGGCGTGCTGATTACCAGGATTTCACGAATACCGGCCAGCATCAACATGGACAGGGGGTAATAGACCATGGGTTTATCGTAAACCGGCAGCAGCTGCTTGCTTACCCCAATGGTGAGGGGAAAGAGCCGAGTACCGCGCCCGCCAGCCAGGATGATGCCTTTCATGTCTGCCCTCCACGTCCTTCATAATTGCGTTCAATCCAACTTTGATATTCCCTTTGCCGCTGGATGACTTCGACCCACTCGGGGCGATCCAAATACCATTTTACGGTTTTGACCAAGCCACTTTCGAGTGACTCGCGAGGCTGCCAGCCCAATTCGGTCCTTATTTTGGCGCTATTCATGGCATAGCGGCGGTCATGCCCGGGACGATCGGCCACGTAACGGATGAGGGACTGGTGGGGCGCGTAAGGTGAATGGGGAACGAGCTCGTCGAGGATTTCACACAGGGTCTGGACAACTATCAAATTGGTGGGCTGGTTGTCGCCGCCCAGGTTATAGGTCTCTCCGGTTGTACCTCTCTGCAGGACCGCCAGGATCGCCTCACAGTGGTCATCGACGTACAGCCAGTCGCGGATTTGACCTCCATCACCGTAAACAGGAAGCGCTTGCCCTTGAAGCGCATTCAGAATCATCAGAGGAATTAACTTTTCGGGGAACTGGTATGGACCGTAATTGTTGGAACAATTGGTTATGGTGGTAGGCAGCGCGTAGGTGTGCTGATAGGCCCGGACTAAATGGTCGCTGGCGGCTTTAGAGGCTGCATACGGCGAATTCGGAGCGTAAGGTGTATCCTCCGACCAGGCTGGATCTCCCGGCTGCAATGAACCGAAGACTTCATCGGTGGAGATGTGATGGAAGCGAACGCTTTCCCGCGGCCAAGAGGCTTCATCCAGCCAATAATTGCGCACCGCTTCTAGAAGGGTAAAGGTACCCAGCACATTGGTCTGGATGAACTGCCCGGGCCCGATGATCGAGCGGTCTACATGAGTCTCAGCGGCAAAGTGAACGACGGTGTCGACCGCGTGCCGGCGCAGCAGGTCGTCCACGAGCTGGCGGTCGCAGATATCGCCCTGAACAAAAAAGTGCCGCGAGGAATCGGGCAGATCCTTCAAGTTTTCCAGGCTGCCCGCATAGGTCAGGGCGTCCAGGTTGACGATGCTGACCTGCGGTTCTGCTTTTAGCAAATAGCGGACAAAATTCGAGCCGATGAATCCGGCTCCACCAGTGATCAGTACATTGCGCATGGGCGCTCCATAGTGGTGCGTAATCTTAACACGAAGGGCACGGCGACAGAGTTCGTCGCTCAGGGTTCACTAAGGAACACAAAGAAAATACATAAAAACTCCTGGTGCCCTTTGTGAGATACCTTAGTGCTCTTGGTGTTAAAAAATTGGACCTCGTTGATTGTAGCCTGAGCAGTAACTCCAGAAGATAGAATTTTACGGTCTGGTCACTACTCATAAACCTCGGCCTCTCCGAGCAAACTGCCGATTTTATCTTTTTGCGACAGGACGGGCGGCTCGCCATTCACTAAGGGCCATTCAATGCCCACATCCGGATCATTCCATAACAGGGTACGCTCCCACTCAGGCGCATAGAAATCCGTCGCTTTATAGAGCACTTCCGCCCACGGGCTCAAAACGTAGAAACCGTGAGCAAAGCCCGCGGGAATCCACATTTGGGCTTTATTCTGCGCTGAAAGATGGTTTCCAACCCACCTGCCAAAGGTCGGCGAACTGCGCCGTAAATCCACGGCAACGTCGAAGACTTCACCAACCACGACGCGGACCAGTTTACCCTGGGCCTGGCGGATTTGATAGTGCAGGCCGCGCAGCGTGCACTGGCTGGATCCAGAGTGATTGTCCTGGACAAACTCAGCGTGAATGCCGGCCTCCTCAAAGCGCCGGGCCTGATAGACCTCCATGAAGAAGCCACGTTGGTCGCCGAAAATCTGCGGTTCGATCAAAACTACATCCGGGAGCGAAGTGG
>DATCIL010000528.1:0-6846 GCA_036507795.1 Anaerolineales bacterium
GCAACGCTCTTGATCCGCTTTGCGACTCTGTGGTTCGGCGTTTCTCTGGGGCTGCTCATTTGGACATTCTCACCTGATTTGCTTGGGATTCAGGAATGAAGCCGGTGCGGGTGGAATTCCACTGTCATACGCGCTATTCGAAAGACAGCTTGGTGGAACCCCAAACGCTGCTGCAGGCCTGTCACAAGAAAAGGATCGATCGCATCGTCATTACCGATCACAACACGATTGAAGGCGCGCAGCGCGCCAAGGAAATCGATCCCGAACGAGTCATTATCGGGGAGGAGGTGATGACCCAGTCAGGTGAGCTGCTGGCAGTATTCGTGCAGGAGCTGATCCCGCCAGGTCTTACGGTTGAGGAGACCATCCGGCGTTTACGCGATCAGAATGCCTTTATTTGCGTTTCCCATCCTTTTGACCAAATGCGCAACGGCCATTGGGACTTAGCGTCGTTGGAGGAAATTGCCGCGTTGGTGGATGCCATCGAGACGTTTAACGCCCGCTGCATGTGGCCGGACGCCAATAAGAGGGCCCGGGAGTTTGCCGCAAAACATGGAAAGCTCCAGCTTGTCGGCTCCGACGCGCATACGGCCTTCGAATTGGGCAAAGCCACCCTGCGCCTGCCGGATTTTCAAGATGCCGCCGGCCTACGGGAGTCCCTCGAGCATGCCCAACCGGAGGTTTCAGCGTCGCCGCTGTGGATACACGTCACTTCGCGTTACGCGCTCTGGCGAAAAAAGCTGGCGAAACTGATCAAATAAATTACAATCTTGGTGCTTGAGGTCGATGAATTGGAAAAGCTGCACGAGGGCAGCGGTTTTGGTGCCAAATGCAGATTTCGTCTACTCCGGCAGCCGTTGCTGATATGCTTCTAACTCATCGGACGAAAGGTCATCCGGGGCAACCAACCGATAGTGTTTTTCGTCAACGATCCTGACACCTTCTACGGTATCCTCAAACTCGAACAGCGCAATAACATCCCCTTGCATGAATTGAGCAGCTACCGGACGACAGACTAACGATGGAAACTTTTCACTGCACAGGGCAAAATCCTGCTCAATTTGCACAATTCCTATTTTGTCTGTCCCACCCTTGGCTTGGACCGGGACAACATAATGAACTCCGCGCTTATCCAGGCCCAGATAGATTTCATCACTTTCCACTTGACCCATATCCTGGACAAAAGTTCTTAAATGGTTTTGGAGCGAGTAACAGGTTAATCCGGTAAAAATATCAATCAGACGATTGTAACGAAGCTTAGCTAACAATGCCTGCTCGTCATCCAAAGAGTACTTGACAATAATGCCAGGGGTAGCATCAGGAATTTTCGTTTCGGTTAATAGCTGAGATGGCAGGATCTCGGGAACAGAAATCAGGACGAATTTGTACTGACCTCTCCCGGCAAGTCGAATAATCCATCTTTGGCCTTCCGGCGCTGTCTGCAAAATACTATCAGGCAAATCCCGTCGAAACCTAAAAGCGTATATAACATCGCCAAGGTTTGCGGGCAGTGGGATATTCAATTTGTTTGCTACTTCCTCTATTTCTGTTCTGGAGAAAAGGAATTCCGTATCTCCCTCTCTATGATGGCTGAAGAATATTCTTTCGATGATGGGCACATACATTTGAGCCCGCTGGCCTTGCATAATGTAATTATCCTTTCCATCGAAGTATTACCACCTCTTCTCTGAGGTCTTGTTTTGTCGCTGTAGCAAACCTGTTGCGAAATAGATCAATGCGAACGACTTCATAGCCTAATGCTTCGGATATCCCTGCTAACAATTTCCCGGTACGTATCATTACTCGCAAATAAGATGCCTGGTCACCGACTACATAAGCAAGATAAGCACCGGGCCGTAATACGCTGCGAAGTTCTGAAAGATGGCGAGCCATTCCCCCAAAGTATAAACGGGTAACCCGGCTATACATTTTTTCAAAACCGGAGGTCTTGCCCAATTCAATTCTTCTTTGCTCAATCTGTTGGGCTACTCTCTCGATTTCCGGATAGCTTTTTACCCACTTATCGTCTTCATCCGCTTTATATACGCCTCTAGTATTAGACCTGACAAAAGTCTTCTTAACCTCACGCAATTCTTGCATACTATTTACAAAGCCCAGAAGAACCAATTCTAACCTTGTCGTTCTAGAGTAATCCTTTTCATTTGGATACGGAGGCGAGGTAATTACGGCATTGACAGACTTTGGTGGAATTATCTCCTCAATCTCTCTTGCGTCTGCTAAATGTACCTCGGCCTCGGGAAACTTCTGGCCGCAGACCTTGCGTAAGTCTTTTGCTATTTTTCGAACCTCGCTTATCCAATTGAATACTACGCGGCTATCCTTTTTCTGCTTCCCTATTCCAACTTCCGGGCCAAATCGGAGATTACTAATTGAATAAACCGCGGCATTGGCCAGGGCCAAGTTCATATGAGGAAAGCAATCGTCTTCCTCGTGTTGATTTATAAAATCCCTTAATACCAAGACTTTGTGAAGCGGAAGAGGGCTCATTGAGTTTTTTAGCAGGAGCCGCATACGCTCTTCGTCTAATTTTCTTAGATCCTGTTCGGGTATTTTTGGCGGTGATAAAAACCGATCATCAATGCCCTGGGCTTCTAAGAGCTTTAGACTCTCTCTCCCAATCTGCTCAGCGGTGGAGACAAGAAACTCAGGGTTAATTCTCCAATCCACTTTTACCGAAGTTGCAAACTGAGCAAAAGGATTAGCCTCTAATCCAATTGATGTTATTCCCTGGAGTTTCGCCTCAACGAGCGTCGTACCAGTTCCGCAGAAGGGGTCCAAAAGCACATCACTTTCTCTTATACCAAATTCCTTTATATAATGATCCACCAATCGTGGCGGAAATGAAAGAACAAAGCGGTACCAATCATGGAAAGCCCGGTTTTTGTTATCAAGTTTATTAGTAAAACCGTCGTCATCAAGGTTTACACCACTCTGAACCGCTTCGCTGATATCGCTGGATAAAAAAAGAGGAAGTTGTTGAGGTTTATCGCTCATATGTTCATTATATCTGATTATGAGTAAGCTCTCAGAGGGTATTAAGAAGGATCACTCGTGGGAATGGCTGATAGGGGATCAAATCAAAGGAAATACTGCTGAACCGTGGGTGGAAAACGAAAGGCTTTTGGGGTAGAATTAATGCCCACGGGGCGGTGGCGGAATTGGCAGACGCAGCGGACTTAAAATCCGCCGGCCGAGAGGCCTTGTGGGTTCGACTCCCACCCGCCCTACCTGCGCTTCAGCAAGGACAATGGCAACATGGCTAAAAAGAAAAAAAGCGAGCAGAATGTCCCAGCCCCAAAATCAATTACTCATGACCCGCCAGATGCGAATGCAGTCTACGAGCGGGCTCTTGTTTTAATGGAACAGGGAAAAATCCAGGATGCCATCGCCGAATTCGATCAGGCCATCACCCTGGATGCAAATTTCGGCAATGCATATCTTCAGCGAGGGTTAGCTTATAAAAAATGGGGCGAGGTCGAGAAGTCCATCGAAGATTTCACGCGCGCGATTGACGTTTTGTCTGAGGAGGCGGACCTCGCCAGCGCTTATTACAATCGCTCGATAGCCCGCGCCAATTTTGGAGAATTGGAGGAGTCCTACGTCGACCTGGACAAGGCCACGGCGCTCAACCCGCAGCTGGCTACCGGGTACTCGATTTTAGGGGTTTCCAAAAGGGATGCGGATAAAACCACACAGTCAGAGATTGAACATAAACCGGCCTTTGTCGTGGACCCAGAGGACGTCCCCGCGGGCACTTCCGAGGATCTTGACCACCAGGGACCGGTGCCGCAGCCAAACGAGGAACTGCCACAGGCGCTTGAGGCCGAAAAAACCGGTCCTTCCCCGGATGAAAGTGTGCAGCCAGCGCATGATGGCGCGGATTCCCCAGCGAACCCTGGACTTCAGACAGCTGGTCGCACCAGGCCTGAAGATGCTAAAGAATATTTCAACCAGGGTCTCGCCCACCTTCATGAGAGAAAGTACGAAAAGGCGGTTGCAAAATTCGATCAGGCCATCCATCTAGATGGGAATTTCACGGCCGCTTTCTTTCAGCGAGGCGTTGCCAGGCATGGAGCAGGCAGTCTCGAAGCAGCCATCTCCGATTATGACCAGGCGGTGTCCCTGGATCCGGTTTGCGGCGAGGCCTATCTTCAGCGGGGGAAGGTTTATGTCGAATTGTCCGAGTGGGATCAGGCCATCGCGGATTTCGATCAAGCCGTGGCCATTCTGGCTGAAAATGAGGACAAGATCGAGGCGTATTTCCAACGTGGTCTTCTTTGGTATCAAAAGAATGATACAGGGAAAGCAATTGCTAATTTTGATCAGGTTATCGCTCTCGATCCAGATCACGCCCGGGCGTACAACGCTCGCGGAAACGCATACAACGAGCAGGGAGTGGCGACGGGGAACGTCGCTTGGGCCAAGGCGATAGGCGACTATAACCAGGCCATTTCGCTCGATAGAAAATATGCTGCCGCTTACTTCAATCGAGGCAACGCGCAGTATGAACTTGGCGAATTAGACCAGGCAATTACCAGTTACAGTGAAGCGATCAGCTACTTCATCGATGAAACGGACCGGGCGGATGCCCATTACAACCGCGCTCTCGCTTATTTCGAGCGACGTGAACTGGACAAAGCTATCAGCGATAATGACAAAGCCATCCGATCGTTCAAGGACGAATCTGGTAAAGCGAAGGCCTACAATAACCGGGGGCTGGCCAATTTCGGCAAAGGAAATTACAAGGAGGCGATTTCGGACTATACGCATGCTATCCGCCATGCTGCCAATGGACCCGTTCTCCCTATCCTTTATCGCAACCGAGCGAATGCTCTCATCGAAGCCAGGCATTTGGACGAGGCGCTTTCAGATTGTCAAAAAGCATTAGAAATTGAGCCGCGGAATCCTAACACATTTGTCCGCCTGGGACAAATCTATTACAGGCTCGGTAACCACCAAGAGGCGATCAAGAGCTACAAGAACGCCGAGAGATTCTCCGGCTCGCCAACAAAATTCAACCTTGAAATTGCCCTTTCAAAACTCTGCCTGGAACAGACCGGAGCGGCTTTTGGGCACATCCGCAATGCGCTCGGCAAAGCGCCAGAGCGGGGATATTTAGAGACTATCCTGGGTGATTACCGAGCGCTAAAGGAAAAGCAACCGGATTTGCCGGGCGTGCATAAGGCCATGCAGATGGTCCAGGAAGCCCTGGAATGGAATTCGGACAATACCGCCGTTTGAACAACGTTTTTCGCCCAGCTGCTGCGAGACCATCCGTCGCGAGTTTAGCGCCGTGTGCTAGAATCCTGGCATGGACATCCGTTGTGTATTTATGGGCTCCCCGGAGTTCGCCCTTCCCACCCTTGAGGCAATAACAGAAAAATTCAGTGTCGCCGGCGTCGTGACGCAGCCGGACCGACCGGCAGGACGCGGCCGGGCGTTAACTCCCCCTCCGGTCAAAATTCTGGCTCAAGATTTGGGACTTCCGATTATCCAGCCAAACAGGATGCGGGATCCGGATGCCATGCAGCGCCTTCACGAATGGAATCCCGACGTCATCGTCGTGGCGGCCTTCGGTCAAATTCTGCGCCCGGAAGTGCTGGACCTGCCCCGGTTTGGGTCTATTAACGTGCATGCTTCCCTGCTGCCGCGCTGGCGTGGCGCAGCGCCGATCCAGGCTGCCATTCTTCATGGCGATCCGGTCACCGGCGTGACGATCATGAAAATGGATCCCGGGGTTGATACAGGGCCGATCCTCAGCCAGCAGTCTATTCCCATCCATCCAGAGGACACGGCTGGCACACTGAGCGACCGGTTGGCGAGCCTGGGCGCTGAATTGCTGGTGCAAACACTCCCCCGTTATATCGAGGGCGAGATTGAGCCCAGGCCCCAGGATGACAGCCAGGCCACCTATGCGCCCATGCTGAAGAAATCGGACGGCGAGCTCGATTTTTCTCAGCCTGCCGAACAGCTGGCCCGTAAGGTCCGGGCATTCAACCCGTGGCCAGGCGCGTTCTTTTTTTGGATGGGACTGAGATTGAAGGTGCTGCGCGCCCATGCCGCGGCAGATCCGGAAGCGGCACCTGGAAAGACTGCTGTCTTAGAAGGCCTTCCTGCAATTGGCACTGGCAATGGTTTGCTTGTATTGGATGAGGTTCAGCCGGCTGGCAAAAAACCCATGGCGGGGGATGTTTTTCTTCACGGGGCCAAAGAGTGGGTTAGTTAGTTCCCGGTGCAAAACTGCTTTCTGAGGCAATCCGAGCCAAGGACGGCGGCTGAGCCTATGCGGGACGGCGGCCGGGCGACGGCGCCTGTGCGGGTTTTGCACCGAAATCTAGCTAGGCTTCCTCGCTCCTGATTACCTCATAAAATAAAGGCAGCGGCTCCACCGGCTCTTCGCTCCAGGTGTGCGCGTCCAGCAACTGCCGGCGAGCTTCTTCCAGTTTGTCCTCGCTGTTCGCATGGATCACGAACAGAGGATGCCCTTCCGCCACCCGATCTCCAACGTTGTGCAGAATTTCAATGCCGACACCATGGTCGATGGGCTGCCCTTTTTTCTCCCTGCCCGCCCCCAATAGCACCGCCGTTTCGCCAACAATGCGAGCGTGAATGCCCTTGAGATAGCCAGACTGTGGTGCATCGACCGTCACAACTTTGGAAGCCTTTGGCAATCGCTCCGGTTCTCGGACGAAATTGAGATCACCGCCCTGAGCCATCACCAGCGCCTCGAACTTCTCCCAGGCTTTTCCGGTCGCAATAGCTTCCTCTGCCCTCTCTCGCCCCTCTTCTTCATCCCGAGCAACGCCGCCAAGCGCCAACATGTGC
>DATCIL010000529.1:0-1718 GCA_036507795.1 Anaerolineales bacterium
GATAGCAAAACTTTTGCACTGCCGAATAACCAATATGTCGCCGTTTTCCGCTCTAACCTTCATGCCAAAAGCAATGCTGGGAAATGGGTAAATCCTAATCCCCGATTCGAGGCAGCCGAGGACACCGACGTTAAGGCAAAGATAAAGGGCAAGGCTCTGCGGCTGACCGGGCTGAATCAGGAATGGATTGAGTTCGCCCTGCCCGCCGTTCCCACGGTGGCGGGCGTCACCGCCTTCTATGCAGACCCAACAACGGGGCTTACCTGGGTTTACATCAAGTCCAACCGAGGAGTAAAGCTCCAGGCATTGGTGGGAACGGCGCGAGGGGCTCAATCCTATGCCTTCCCGATAACAACGTCATCCCCGCTGCGCTTGTTGCCAAATGGCAGCGTGGCTGGCAATGGATTCCATTTGCCGCCCGCCGAGGTTATTGATAATACGGGGCGGCGTCTCGTCTTTCCCTGGACGCTGAATGCTGGCGCTCTGAGTTTCGCTTTCGACGATAGCAGCCTGGCCCTGCCTTATACGATTGACCCTACCACAACTTTTAGCATCACCGCCGGCGGCAATGATGGCAAAACCGAGGACTTGACTGGCGATGCAGCGTATGCCAACGTAGCGTGTGATACAGCGGCTACCGGCGTCACACAGGACACAACCCTGCGGAGCTTCTCTGGCGGATTATACAATATAGCTGATTTGCATTTCCGCTGGGATACCTCCAGCCTGCCCGATGCGGCTCCAATTACCGCCGCATCTTTGCGTTTATGGGGCGTTGCTAAAGTAGATACAAATGCCCGCAATCTTGTTGCCGACTGGAACGATTTTGGGGCGGGGTTAACGTGCGCCGACTGGGTTCACGATTCACTCAACGACGCCATTACTGGCGTAACCATCGCATCCTTGGCAACCGGCGCAAATAATACTCTCTCCCTCTCCAACTTGAGCAACCTTAACCGGACAGGGTTCACCGGCATCCGGCTTCATGTGGACGGCGGCGTGCCTGGCGGCGTAAACGAGTTCTCCATTGCGATGTTTGATGATCCCGCATTGGATGAGCCGCAGCTTTCAGTAACATATAACGCCGGGATCGTGATGATAGCCCCTGGCATCAGCTCCGGCTATCACACCATCCGGGTCACCCACGGCACTACGGGGGCGGCGGTGTATGTGGACAACGTGCTTCAAGCATCGGCGGTGGTGGTTGACCCGATTGGCAACAACGCCAATAACTGGAGTATGTTCGTTAACACGGTTATGCCCTACGTGGACTTTGCGAAGATTACAGTAGGGGGCACCCAGCGCCTTTGGTTCCAAATGAACGACCTGCCGGACCACCAGATAGACGACCGCAGCGGCAACGGAAACAACGCCACTGCTCGTTACCCCGATACTCCCAGCGGCATAACCTCCAGCGTCCTGCCCCTGGAGCCAACCGGCGTAACCTTTGGCGATGTGGTGGCCTCGTCGGGCGACTTCGTTGCCCCGGTGAGCGAGATTACTAATCTTACCGCCACTGAGCACTTGAACACGCCAACCTTCTTACCTTTTGTCCTGCTGAAGTGGGGTGCGGATAACAGCGGCGGGATGATTCCCTACCAGGCTTATCTGATTATGTTTGCCTTTGTGCTCTGCGTGGCCGCGATGCTGGGGTCGTGGTACGCCCTGCACAGTGTCCATATTACCTGGATCGCCCTAACTGCCGCCAGCATATCCTT
>DATCIL010000530.1:0-2104 GCA_036507795.1 Anaerolineales bacterium
TGGCTGCAACCGGCACCGAGGATGATGGAACCACCTTGGGGCTGTCACGGAACCTGGTTGCCTATGTGATCGCGGCCGATTTGGTCAACTTGCCAGAAGATCGCGAAAATGATCGGGTGTTCAGAGAATGGCTCCAACAAACTATGACAGAGGACCTTCAGGGACTCACACTTCGGAGCACCCACGAGCAGCGCCCCAACAATTGGGGCACGCACGCCGGGGCATCCCGAGCTGCAGCTGCGCTTTACCTGGACGACGCAGCGGAGCTGGAGAGGTCAGCCATGGTTTTCAGGGGATGGCTGGGAAATCGAGAGGCATACTCCGGATTCAGCTACGGCGAGCTGCATTGGCAAGCGGATCCGGATAACCCAGTGGGTATCAATCCGAAAGACGCGACAAAAGAAGGTCATTCCATCGATGGCGCTCTCCCTGAAGAGATGCGGCGAGGCGGCAAGTTTCGCTGGCCGCCAAGAAGGACCAATTATCCTTGGGGGGCACTGCAGGGTGCGCTGGTCCAGGCCGAAATTTTGAGCCGGGCGGGGTATCCGGCCTGGGGATGGGAATGCAAAGCCCTGTTCCGGGCAGTCGAGTTTTTGCACGATATTGGCTGGGAAGCGGAGGGCGACGACGAGTGGCAATTGTGGATCCTGAATCGGGCCTATGGGACGAATTTTCCTGCTCCCGCGCCTGCCTCTCCAGGGAAAAACATGGGTTGGACGGATTGGACCCATTCGGAACACCGGCCGCCACCTCCGCCTTATCAGGAAGACTGCCCCGCCTCTGATCGAGACACATCTCTACACTAAGTCTCCATCCGAAAAGGAAATAGAGGGGTATTGTGGGCGGGCATAGCCCGCCCACAATACCCCTCCTTCCCGAATTTTCGGATAGGCTCTAAATCGATATGCAGGGGTTCCTTCTCAAAGCATAGCAAATCCATTTAGCAGCACAATAAAGGAAGGGTAAAAATGATCGCAACATGGAAAGCTCAGCACAAAAGAGGCGGTTGGGTTAATTCGTTTCTGATTATTGTTGTTATTTTTGGTCTTCTCTTTTCAAATGTTCCTGGCGCGCTGGCTTCGACGCCTGTAGAAGTTGGTTATCGCGACTTTAACTATCCCAAAGGCACCGGCGGGAATTCCGAACCCACGGGTGAGAAACCGGAAAGCAAACTATGGTGGAACGATGGCTACTGGTGGGGAAGCCTGTGGAGTACCGCCGGAAACGCGTATCATATCTACCGACTGGAATTAAGCACCCAGGATTGGATAGATACTGGCGTGACAATTGATGATCGCCTTGCCAGCCGGGCAGACGCATTATGGGACGGCCAGCGCCTATACGTTGTCTCTCATCTCTTTGCTGCTAACGCCGGTGCGCCAGCCGTTTCTGGCCAGCGCGGGGAGTTATACCGCTATTCATACAACTCTCAAGCGAAGACCTATTCTTTGGATTCGGGTTTCCCGATTGAAGTAACCGGCGGTAAATCGGAGACGCTGGTAATAGAAAAAGATTCGGGCGGCACGCTCTGGGTTACCTACGTCGAGAATTCAAAGGTGATGGTGAACCATAGTCTGAGCGGCGATGATCGTTCCTGGGGTACGCCTTTTGTCTTACCGGTAAGTCAGGCCACCGTTTCCAGCGATGACATCTCCTCGGTGATCGCTTACAACAACCATATCGGCGTGATGTGGAGCAACCAGGTCTCACCTAAGGAGATGTACTTCGCGGTTCATCCGGTTGGCGCCCCGGACAGTGTTTGGACGCAAGTTCGCACCTATTCCGTTTCCGGGGATGACCACATCAGTCTCAAATCGTTGGAAACCGATAGCGCAGGAAACGTTTACGCTGCCATTAAAACCTCGAGATCGGCTAATCTTATCGTCCTGCTCGTGTGCAAGAACAATATCAACCGCTGCAAGACTGAAAGCGATTGGGATGCTTATACGGCGTACGATGGTGCCCACAGCCCGACGCGGCCGATCCTATTAATCGATTCCAGTAATCGAGAGTTATATATTTTCACCAGGAACAAAGATGCGGCCGGAAATTCAGCAATTTACTATAAGAAATCTTCGCTTGACAATGTCCAGTTTTCGATAGC
>DATCIL010000531.1:0-8220 GCA_036507795.1 Anaerolineales bacterium
GGCCTCTTCTCCCCCTTATCAAGGGGGCTGGGGGGATTCTGGTCGGCTGGGACCTCTTCTCCCCCCTGATCAAGGAGGGCTGGGGGGGATTCTTCTCCCCCCTTATCAAGGGGGGTCGGGGGGGATTCCGAACCGCCTGCCTGCCATTCCCTTTCTCTATTGACCGGGATCTTAACCGGAGTTCCCATCGAATACGGGTCTTAGCAGTAGATTAGCGCCAATCAGAATGAGCAAGATTGCGAAAATCGGCGGGGCTACTCTATTTACCCACTCCTGATTTGGCCCGGCTCCGCGATCACTTCTGGTTGCGAGAAAAGAAAATGGTCGTGGTAGTAGTGAATCCACAAAAAGCTGAGCACGGCGATGTAGTAAGCGCGGTCAAAGGCGTAATCGAAGGGAAAGTCGAAGACGTAGAGCAGCACCACGAAAATCAAGCCCGCCAGGCCGACATCTGCGATGGTCAGACCGAAATTAAAGAGATAGTATCGCCGGGCTGTGCCATCTTCTGAAAGTTGTTTAACGAAGGGCGAGGTTTCCAGGTCGCCGCGTTTCTGCCGTAGATGATTGAGCATCCAGGTCAAGGCTAAGTACTGTAGGGAATGCCAGACATTCATTCCTTGAAATGCGGTATCAAGGTTGCCAAGGGCGGGGACGAAGAAGGCTGCAATTACGGTAAGGGCGATAAAGGCAGTTTTAGGCCAATGGATGCTGCCCTGGCGGTACTCCGTTATTGTTTTTGCCGTCCAGACGGCCAGCGCGATCCCGAACGCTCCGCCAGCCAGCCAGACCATCCAGGGACCCACCGGAAGGACCGCCGAGACTACTGCGCTCAAGTCGTTTGTCCCAATCAAAAACGTTCCCGCCACGACCTTCCAGGCGGCCAGAGGATAGAGCGCGGTCAGAACGACGCCGTAATCCGCCCAACGGGAAAAAAGCGTCAGGCTGTTCTCTTGTTTGTGGTTGTAAAGCTCAATGATGTAAATGATCTGGTGCAGCACATGGATCGAAGCCCAGAAGAAGAAAAGGGTAAGCAGGAGCGGAAGATTGAGCATGGCGAGCGTGATGACGACCACCGGAATAATTAACGATGACCACATCATCTTTCTGTGCTTCCTGGCAAATTTCCGGTCGAGGGCTGTGCGGGTAAAAGTCGCGTACATATGGGGACCGCCAACTAAGAGGGCGACCACGGCATTGACAATGTTGCGAGATAGGCTATCTACGCTGGCGTTAAAAGTATTGGCGATAGGACGGATAATGGATTCGATATTGAGCAGGCCCAGGTAGGCCAGGTAGGGGGTGGAGACCAAAACGACACTGAGGGTTATCCACGTGAGATCCCAATCGCGGCTGCGCAGCCAGTCTGCTTGTCGGCGGGTACCCGTCTCCAAAGCTGTAATAGGGACGTCCATATCTTTCCTCCTCTAAATTAGACCTGTAATTAGATATGTACTGTCCTTTTTATTAACACAGTAGCGCAGACAAGGTTTCTGTGATCTGGCAAATTGCGCCAACTCCTTCAGGTTTATTCGTGGACAAATACCGGGGTTCCCACTGAAGCAAACTTGAATAGCCAGGCAGCATTGTGGATGGCCATATTGACGCATCCGTGGCTCATTGGCGTGCCAAAGTTGTTATGCCAGTAGGTACCGTGGATCCCATAACTTTCATGAAAGTACATCGTGTAGGGGACGTCTTTGAAAAAGTAACCGGGACCGCGCATGTCATCCTGGCGGAATTTAATCCAAATATTGAACTGTCCAATAATAGTGGGGTGACGCCAGGTGCCCGTTGATACGCTGAAAGTCTGCACCAGTTCATCTCCTTCATAGGCGCGCAGCGTTTGTTCAGAAATGTCGATATCGATCCAGCGCTCGTCAACACCGACCGGTGGATGGGTAGTCGCGGCGAGATGATTCTGATTTGATTTTGAGATAATATCTTCCGATTCGGGAATATTAATCTCCTGGCCAGGATAGATCAATCTCGGGTTTTCAATCTGAGGATTAACCAGCAGCAGAAAGTCCAGCGATGTACCGCAACGTTTGGCTATTTTTGCCATGGAATCGCCCCGCCGGACATTATACGCAGTGCCACAATGCTCTTGGGCAAAAGATCTGGTCGGAACCAGTAGCAACATAAGCAGAATTGCCGCTAAAAGAAATCCCTTAGGGTGCTTCACTTTGATTCACCTCCTGAGGTCATCAGCGCTATAGCCAGGCAAAGCTAAGGCGATCCTTTGCTGGATTGCCTTGATTGTGCAGGTTTTTTTGATAATTCGCTTTGGCCGCCCGTGGAATGAAAACTTGCTCGCTTCAGGCGGAAAAATGGTTTCCCCGCGGTGCAGTGCGCTTGAATTGGCCTGGCTTGCGTGCCCGACCTAATCAATTGAGTCTTACTCTCTGCAATTATTATATCAAACACGTCTGTGTCGAAACACCAGTTCTCATTTTGTCGCTGCGAGGAGCGTTCTCTGCGACGAAGCAGGCTCCGCTTACCCAAAGTGCGAGATTGCTTCGCAAAAAACGCTGCCAAGGTACTCGGGCTGTCATTGCGAGAGGGTCTTCTCCCCCCTTCTCAAGGGGGGCCGGGGGGGATTCTTCGGCAGAGAACGCCTGCTAAGAAACTCGGGTTGTTATTGCGAACACCGCGCTCCTTGCCGGGTGAAGCAATCCGGTAGCGAAAGCAAATGTGCTGGAAAATTAGGGAAATCCCTTATTCGAACTTAGGAATATCCCCCATTGGTGAATCTGCGTAATTTGATTAGGATAAAGATCCAAAAGATTGAGCGGTCAATTTTCCTTTTGGAAAGGAGCACTTTTATGTTAAATAAAAGGCTGATAGCGCTAATTGCACCGATGGCGCTGATATTGGTTAGTTGTTCCACGATGTTTGGAGACGAAGAAATCTTGCCAGAAACCGGGACTGACGAATTGCCTCCCAGGGCGGTATTGGAAGCCATCGACCAATTAAGCGAATCGCTCGGCGTAAGCGTCGACTCGATCGAAGT
Organism: Anaerolineales bacterium; assembly: GCA_036507795.1. Classification (GTDB taxonomy): domain Bacteria; phylum Chloroflexota; class Anaerolineae; order Anaerolineales; family UBA4823; genus DASQQR01. The sequence continues at coordinate 3,011 of DATCIL010000531.1, forward strand.
TGTCGAATTTGAACAGGTCGACTGGCCGGATGCTTGCCTGGGGTTGCCTCAACAGGGTGAGGCCTGCGCCCAGGTGATCACGCCCGGCTTTCGGGTAGTCTTAGAGGTCAACGGCCAGCAATACGTGTTCCGCACGGATCAAGAGGGCAATGTCGTGCGGCAAGCGCCTTAACAGTAAACGAGGCTAACGAGTCACATACTAAAAAGGAAGGTGAAAATCATGTTTACCAAACAGGTAGCGATTTTTTTGGCTTTGGTGTCTATGTTGATACTGGCGGCCTGCCAGCCCGGACAGACGGATGCGCTTCCGGTTACGGGTGAAGAAGATTTGCCTCCAGCAGTGCAGGCCGTTTTGGACCAGGTAAGCCAGCAATTTGGCGTGGAGGTTCAGAACATTGAAATTGTAGAAACCGAACCGGTGGAGTGGCCGGATGCTTGTCTGGGACTGCCTGAGGTGGATGAGGCATGTGCGGAGGTGGTTACGCCTGGTTTCCGCGTAGAGCTTAGAGTTAATGACCAGACATTCGAGTTCCGCACGGATGAATCAGGCCAAATAATCCGTCAAGCTCCTTAATAGTGGTCGGGTTTGATTATATGGCCAAAGCAGTCTTCAAAATTTCACCCGCGCAACAATGTGGGTGTTCAAGACCCCGGAGATTCCAAAATTCTCCGGGGTCGAAGATTTCAGGTAGGGATTTCCCTACCCATTAATAAGGGTTATCCCCAATTGAAGGCGCTTCTATTAATCGTTATATTATTAACGAAGACTCAGGGCTAGATACCCACTATACTATAGGATTGCTAAACTTTAATTAGTAACGAACACACAGGAGGCTTATAAATGGCTAGGAAAGAAATGGCAAGGACAGAAACGAATGGGTCCAAGGTCGGATCACTTTTCTCCGGGATTTTGATTGGAGGAGCAATTGGCGCAGTTACGGCGTTGCTGATGGCGCCTCAATCCGGGCAGAAGACTCGCCAGATGATTCAAGATAAGAGTATGGAGATCCGAGAGAAAACCAATGAAACCATTGATGAAACGCTTGCACGGGCGGAGAGAGCTCTGGCTGACGTTCAGAACCGTGTGAATGAAGTATCTGGTCAGGCAAAGAAGCGAGTGGATGAGTTTTCTCACAGAGGTCAGAAGGAGCTAGAGGAGCAGCGCCAGCGTCTGGAAGAGGTGCGTACCCGGAGCTAGGCCACGTTCGCTTCCAAGTCTAAGTGGCGAGCCTGTGGACCGGATTCGCCAGTTAGACAGGCAGATTCTTCAGGCCGGATGGCATAGAGGGGACATTAATTCCGGTCGGTAATAGAGTAGAGGCCGCGACCTGGAATCATCGTCGCGGCCTCAGCGGGGGAGATCAAAGATTACCTCCGCTTCGACATCATTTACTGGAATTATGCTCTCGCCATCCCAGCGAAAGATTTCAAACCGCGCATTATTAGATGAATCTAAGATCAGGTTGAACGCCAGCTCATGCTGGCACTCTCCGGTTCTGTATAATTGTGGCAAGGTGAAGAAGCGCGCCTGGGCTTCGGCAATCGTATAGCGCCAAACTTCCTGGTACAAACCAAGATTCGTCAGTTTGTCCACGGTGACGCCGAGAACTCTCTCACCGTCCTCGCTGAGCGGATTCGGGATTAGCCACACCCTTTCAATCTGGCCATCGCAATTCAGGTCACTCTCCCCGAGGGTGCGCCGCTCCTCGTTCAACGGGATCAACAGGTTCTGGCCAGTGTAAATAAAATCACAGCCTTCTATTAAGTTGTTCTGCCCGACGATATTCCCGACCGAGGTGCCAAACCGCGCCGCGATAGATGAGCAGGTATCGCCCTCCTCAACCGTGTAATTCAGCAGGACTGGATCAGGATGGTAGGCCTCATCCAGACTCACCAGGCTCTCGGCAATTGCGACCAAATCTGCCTTATTGAGATACAAGGTTTCCCCTTCTCTAACCGCGATCTGCTCAAAGTAAATTGAAACAATCCGGCTGCCAGCCTGGAAGCGCAGGCGATAAACGGGAGCTTCTGTTTGCCATCGCAAGGGCGCCATTGCTTCGGGCGAGGCGCTGCCTGAGGATCGGGTGCCTACGGCAACCCAATCGCCTTTAACGACTTCCGCACGACGATCTCCGAGGGATACGGTTTCGACCACTGCACTCGCGCCAATCGGCAGATCAGAAATCTCGGCAACATCGGGACCTTGAAAAATGTAAATATTCGCTTTTAAGGGTTCTCCCGGTCTTTCATAATAAGGATATTGCAGCCAGGCAGCGTCGTTCATGCGCACGAAGCGGATACTTCCAAAGAGAAAACCAGGAGGTAAGTAGGCAGGCACCTTCATGTCGAAATTAAGCGCTTCCGCTGCCTGGTAGAGATTTTGTGCTGGCGCTCGCCAGGCTCTTAAGGCCGGGTCAGTTGGGAAAGCCAGGGGAAGATTGAGGATATCTTCTTGGGCTCTCTTGAATAAGAGTGGTTCACCCATCTTTGCGGGAGCTTGAAACAGGTGGGTAGGACCAGACCAGGAACTCACCGCTATTGAAGCTCCGTCAGGTGCAATGGAGAAGGTGTTTACCTGCTCCCACGGCTCTTTTGGATAGGAATCGAGGAGTGTTCCTTCAGCATAATTCCACAGGCGCAATTTGCCATCCAGGGACATGCTCGCCAGTAGTGAACCATCTGGGGAGAAAGCTACCTTTTTAACCTGGTCGGGATGTAATAGCGTTAATTGATAATTAACCTCCAAATCGCGCGGCGCATTTTGGGCTGCTTCCGAATGCTGTGATGCAGCTTCGTCTAATTCTTGAGCCAGCTTTTCAAGGCCGGTAAAATCCTGGATTTGGCTGCTGCCATCTAGATCCCAGATTTGGACGCTGCCGTCTTTTGAGCCGATAGCCAGCTTTGTTGCATCCGGTGAAAAGGCCACGCTGAGAGGTGCTCCGTCTCGGGTCTGCAGGCGGGTGATTATTTTTCCGGAAGTGAGGCTTTGCAACCATACCGTGCCGTCACTGGTTGCCAGTGCGAGATGATTCCCATCCGGTGCGATGGCCAGGTCCAGCAGGCTTTCCAGCGGAAAATTAAACGCTGAGACTCTTACAAAGGATCTATCCCTGCGCGCCCAAATCCAGACGGATTTGGTCGATCCGACTACCAATTTATTTCCATCGTCCGTGAAAGCAATCTCAATAACCTTACCAATTTGGCCATCCAGGTTGAAAGCCAGGTGACGGTCCGAGATGCGCCAAATATCCAAATTGCCATTCTCCATGCCCGCCGCGATAAATTCTCCATCTGGAGAAAAAGCGACTGAGGTAATATCTTCACCGCTCGTGCTCAATAAGAACGACTTATGTACGCTACCGTTTAGGTTCCAAATATTGATCATCGGGTTATGATCTTTGGCGCGATAGACTGTCGCCACGCTCTGCCCGTCAGGCGCGATTGCGAGCTCGGCGCTGACTTCTGGGATCGTCTGGGGCTCTTGAAACCACGCCCTCGAATCTGATTGTGGGAATCTTCCTTTTGACACCCGGCTTGTCCAGTCCTTATCTTGATCATGCAACCAGATTTCACCGCAAATTCTCTGGACATAATCTATCGAACAATCTTGAGAAGATTCCGAGAAACTTATATAACGCCCATCATTGGAGAGAGCCGGTGAAAGGAGAGCGCGTCCCTTGATCGGACCTGCGATCCGCCGGGTCGTGGCATTTTCACGGTCATGGACATAAATGCTGTTGCAGGATTCAGGAGAAAAACGGTTGCACGTGTTCAGCGGTCTCCCATCGAGGTCGTTTACGCCGTATGCAAAAGCTATAAATCGCCCATCGGCGGCGATGCTTAAATATGAACCCCAACCAGAGCCCGGTTGCAGGGTTTGCACAGTGCCCTGCCGGCCATCGCTGGTCAGGCTCACCCGTTCGGTGACTCCTGCGCGCAGATCTCGGACGAAAACATCGGCGATTTCGTTGGTATCGCCAGGCACCAGATTCCCGGCGGAGGAAATAAAGGCGGCGAACCGTCCATCTGCGGAAATCACAGCTTCTTGTGATTCGGCATCTCCTCGGATGCCTTCGCTGGAAACATTCAAAGGCTGAAATTGAGCCGTGCGCAGGTCATATAGGTAAGCTTCAGATTCAAAACCTGATCCTGATTCTTCCAGGATGCGATCGCCGGTCTGTAGCGTCACCGCAATCATCCCAGCATCGGATGAAATGTCCAGTCCATGGTTGCTGTAAGCCTCTCGTGGGCGCCCAACCGGGACTTGGATTACCTCTCCGTCAACCCAGTCGAGGATGAAAATATCAACACATTGATCCTTTTCCGAATAATTTTGCCCGCATGGAAAGACATCATCGGATACAAGGTTATTCGATGACGACCAAAAAACGACAAAGCGGCCGCTTGGCGAGATATGCGGGCCGAAACTTTCACCATCTAAGGCATCGCCGTAGTAGGGTCGATCTATTCTATCCGTTCTCCCAGTGATTCGATCGAATAAATAGATGCCCGAACAAGTCCGCTCTTCAATCCGAAACAACGTGCAAGATTTGCTTTCGTCGGACGCCGCATTTTTCTCGGCTGACATGAAAACCACCCAGCGCCCATCGTCCGATATGCTGGGGTCATACCCCCAATCCATCGCGCTTGCATCCAACTGCTTCCCAGCTCCCCCCTTTTCAAGGGGAGCGGCGACGGAGAGCGTCGCTCGGGGGGCTTCTGCTCCCCCCTTTTCAAGGGGGGCTGGGGGGGATTCTTCTTGCCCGTCCGCGCCCTCGGCATTAACGGTGGGGCGATTAACGCGGATCAATTTATCTTGAATCACATCGTATAGGATGATCTCCGGGAGCCGCTCTATCCCGCCATCTCCCTCCGTGGCTTCGTAGTGGGTGAAGACGATAGCGCTACCATCTCCTGACAAGATGGGTTCTCCGTTGAAAACGAACTCGGGTGCACGGCTTTCGCTGGCTTTCCATTCTATCGAAAGCGCCGAATCGGGTATGGATATCGCTGCCGGTAAGGGGTAAGAGGTTGGGGTTGGCGGACCGGGGATGGAATTGATTTCATCGACCAGGTATCCGGAGCGAGTAATCATCCAGGCGGCCCCGGCAAAGATCACTGCGAATAGCCCAATCCAGGAAGCCTTTCTCAAGGGCAGGACCAAGTGTTCGAACTGGCGCCGACCGCTCAATCTGGATCGGGCCGCGCGG
>DATCIL010000532.1:0-9213 GCA_036507795.1 Anaerolineales bacterium
AGACCGGCGGTCTTTCTGAGTGGATCCAACTGTAGGATAGCAAGTAGATGTTTAGAAAGTGTTAAGAAGCGATTTGGATATCATTTAGATTCTGATGGTCCCACTCTTTTGTACGGATCCTGGCATTTGACAGGAAACTATTGTACTGATATACTGATCTTCAGTAAATCAGTACAAACAGGAGAGACTTTGTGATGGATACCATGACTGTTCAGCTGACTCAACGCGGGGTATTGGTTTTACCTAAATCACTGCGAGAAAGCTATGACCTTCGGGCTGGTGACACTTTCACCTTATTAGATATAGGTGGTGTATTTGTCTTGAGTCCCCGCCGCTCCGAAATAGACGCTCTCGCCGAGCGCATTACTGGTGAGCTCAGAGATACAGGTGAAACTCTAGAAAGTATGCTCCGAGTGTTGCGCGAGGAACGAGAGCGATATGGTCAAGAGCGTTAGCGTCTATTTGGATACCAGCGCCCTCTTCGCAGGGATATGGTCGTCCGAAGGGGGTGCGCGAATGATATTGAAACTCGGTGAAGCTGGCGCGATCCAAATCACGATTAGCTCACAAGTGCTCAGGGAGATCGAAAACGCTCTCCGAAAAAAAGCTCCGCAGGCGCTGGGAGCCTTAGCCTTGACATTGGATCGCTGCAACGCTATCAATCTGCCTGAGCCTTCTCAGGAACTGGTTGACGAGTGCAATCAATTTGTTCACCATCCCGGTGATGCTATTGTGCTTGCAGCTGCCTGGAAATCTGAAGCCGATTATTTCATCACTCTGGATCGAAGGCACTTCATCGAAAACAAGGCTTTACGAGAGGCAGCCCATTTTTATATCGGTACGCCAGGCGATTTCCTCGACTGGTTTCGTGGTTTGCTAATTAGCGCCGATCGAAACAATTAATGTTATGTTAGCATTGCATGTGGTGTGAGGTATAATGCGCCCCATGCGGCGCTACTTTTTTGTGATACCTCCGTTCCTTCTGCTGGCGTGCGGCTTACTTGGGGCTTTTGCTTATAACCTTCCGCCAATCCACGAACGGCTCTCGTGGCGGGTCGCCAACCTGCGAGCCGAGATCCGCTACGCCCTTAACCCTCCAGAGCAGGAGGTCTTCCTCCCCCAGGAACAGCAAGACCTGATCGAAGCCATTGTCCAGGCTACTTTGCAGGCGCTCACCCCGGTTGCCCAGGTCAAGATCGAATCCACTCAGACCGCCAACGCAGCGACACCCGCAGCCACCCAACCAGGCTCAACCGCTACGCCAATTCCCTCCCCCACCTCAACTATAACGCCAACCCCGATCCCTGATCGAGTCGAACTTACCGGCATTGTTCACGAGTATCAGAAATTTAACAACTGTGGCCCGGCGAACCTCTCTATGGCTTTGTCTTACTGGGATTGGGATGGAGACCAGTTCGTAACCCGAGATTATTTGCGGCCGAGTCACGCAATCGATGATAAAAACGTTAATCCGTATGAAATGGTCGACTTCGTTGAGTCACGGACCGATTTGAGCGCGATCTGGCGGGTGGGCGGCGATTTGGAACTCCTCAAACGATTGGTGGCAGCCGGTTTCCCGGTCGTCATCGAGAAAGGCCTGCAAAAACCGGAAGAATATTGGCTGGGCCATTACGAGATCATCAGCGGATATGATGAGGCCAGCAGCCGCTTTTTCGTCTATGACTCGTTCATCGGTCCTGACACCAGCTGGCCCATCTCGTACGCCGAGGTCGAAGAATTCTGGCGCCACTTCAACAACGTCTACGTGGTGATTTACCCTGCAGAGCGCCAGGCTGAGGTCATGTCAATCCTCGGTCCCCATGCTGATCCGATCTACAATTTCCAATATGCCGCCGATCTGGCCCTCGAGCAGGCGACTTCGCTCACCGGAAGGGACCAATTCTTCGCCTGGTACAACCGGGGGACAAACCTGGTCTATCTCGAGGATTACGAAGCCGCGGCGCAGGCTTACGATGCCGCCTTTGCGCTCTACGCCGCCATCCCTGAGGGAGAACAGCGCCCCTGGCGCATGCTGTGGTACCAGACCGGGCCTTATCCGGCTTACTACTACACCGGCCGTTACCAGGACGTGATCAACCTGGCCTATACCACTTTGGTCAACGTGGACAAGCCTGTCCTGGAAGAGACCTATTACTGGCGAGGCATGGCTAAAGAAGCCCTGGGAGACCGGGATGGGGCCATGGAAGACCTGAGGCGGGCAGCCGATCTCAATCCCCGGTCGACCGGCGTGTTGGACCAGCTCCGGCTTCTGGGGGTAGAATATCCATAGATCTTCTTTGCAGGCCTGGCGAGCCGTGCTAGAGTCGATATTTTCATGCGTAAAACGGCATTAACCTTCGCAGTTGCTGTTCCGGTTTTCTTTTTGCTGGCGGCTTTTATTTACAATCTGCCGCCAGTTAATGATCGTCTCGCCTGGCGGGTCGACAACCTGCGCAGCCAAATTAAATACGCCCTGGAACCGCCGGAGCAGTCCGTCTTCGTCCCGCAGGGAAGCCGGCTGGCCACCCCGGTAGTCCTTGTGATCACCCCAACCGCTACCGCTGCGCCGCTCGACACCCCGACGCCGCCAGGACCAACAAATACGCCGCCGCCGACCGATACTCCCACCATCACCCCCACCCCGCTTCCAGAAGCGATAAAATTGGACGGCGTTAAATACGAGGACCAGCACGGGCGCTTCAACTACTGCGGTCCATCCAATTTATCCATGGCGCTGACTTTTTGGGGATGGAACGGCAACCGGGACGTGGTCGGAAAAGCCATCAAGCCTGAAAATGACGATAAAAACGTAATGCCGTATGAGATGGCCGAATTCGCCGAAAGCCAGGCGGAGCTGCCGGCTGTCGTGCGCCCGGGCGGCGACCTGGAATTGGTCAAGACCCTGATAGCCAATGGTTTCCCCGTCATCCTGGAAAAGGGCACTTTTTTGACCGACCTGGCCGGCGAATTCAGCTGGATGGGACACTACCAGCTGGCTACCGGGTACGATGAGGCCAGGGAGATCATGGTTGTCCAGGATACCTACGTCGGAGCAGATCACGAGATGACGTATGCGGACATTATCGAGGGCTGGAGAGCGTTCAATTATCTCTATATCGTGGTTTACCCGCCGGAAAGGGAAACGGAGGTCAAAGCCATCCTGGGTTCTCGCTGGGATGAGACCACCAGCTACCAGATCGCCGCGCAGAAATCGTCTGAAGAAATTTCGGCGTTGAGCGGGCGGGAGCAATTCTTCGCCTGGTTCAACCGCGGCACCAGCCTGACGGACCTGCAAGATTACGCCGGGGCGGCTCAAGCCTATGACAGCGCCTTCGCCATATACCCCGAAATCCCGGAAGAGGATCGTCCCTGGCGCATGGTTTGGTACCAGACCGGGCCATACTTCGCTTACTTCTACACCGGTCGTTACTATGACGTGATCGACCTGGCCACCCGCACGCTGGACAATATGAGCAAGCCCACCCTGGAAGAGAGCTTTTACTGGCGCGCCATGGCAAAAGCCGCCCTGGGGGATACCAGCGGGGCCGTCGCCGATTACCGGGCCAGCCTGAAGCTCCACCCGGACTTCGAACCGAGTTTATCCCAGCTCCAACTTTTAGGAGTGACGCCCTAAGACATGCTGACCATCCTTCATTTCGCCGACGCTCACATTGACATGGCCAATTACGGCCGGCACGATCCTCAGACCGGCCTGCCGGTTCGGGTGACCGATTTCCTCAAGTCCCTGGACACGATTGTCGATACAGCCATATCCGAAAAAGTCGATCTGGTCCTCTTCGCCGGCGACGCCTACAAGGACCGCAGCCCAGCGCCCACTTTCCAGCGGGAGTGGGGACGCCGCATCGTCCGCCTCTCCAAAGCCGCCATCCCCACGCTGATCCTGATCGGCAACCATGATCTCTCGCCCGCTTTAGGGCGGGCGCATGCCGTCGAGGAGTTTGTCACCCTGGAAGTGCCGCACGTGCGCGTCATCGATCGCCCGGCTTTCCTGAAACCGGAGGATCTGGAAGGCCTGCCCCTCCAGGTCATGGCCTTTCCCTGGATCTCTCGCTCTGGCCTGGCGGCCCATTTGGATATCCGGGCCGCCGACCCCTCACAGCTATACGTGGAGCTGGAAAAGCGCCTCACCGAGCTGGTCGAGGTCTGGTCTGAAAACGCTGATCCCGAGCTGCCCACGGTGCTCATGGCGCACGCCTCTGTTCAGGGGGCCACATACGGTGGCGAACGCACGGTCATGTTGGGCAGCGATTTGGTTCTACCCGGTTCGCTGGTGCGCAACCCGCGCCTGGATTACGTGGCCCTGGGGCACATTCATAAGCCACAGAACCTGAATGAAAAGGCGCACCCGCCGGTGATTTACCCGGGCTCCATTGAGCGAGTTGATTTCGGCGAGGTCAAAGACGATAAATTCTTCGTCATAGCCCGGGTTTCCAAGGGCAAGACAGAAGTTGAATGGCGCCAGCTCAAGGATATCCGGCCCTTCGTGGACCGTTTTATCCAGCTTGAATCTCCCGAGGCCGTCAACCGGCAGTTGCGAGAAGCCTTACCGGCTCCCGAGAAGTTCGCAGGCGCCATCATGCGCCTGACGATAGAGTACCCGGGAGACTGGGAATCCTTGATTGACGACGCCGCGCTGCGAGAGTATGCCTCTTCTGCTTTTGAGTTCCACCTGGTAAAACGCCGGCAGATGGAAGGGCGTGTCCGCCTGCCCGACGACCAGGCCATGGGCAGCCTGTCCCCCTTGGAACTGCTGGATCTTTACTGGCGCGCCAGCCATACCGAGGTTGATGATACCGAAGCGTTGAAAAAACTTGCTGCCCAGGTCATCGATGAGGTGCGGCGGGAACGGAGCGAGGGGTAAGTGATCCAGGGTTTAATATTCGACTTCGACGGGCTGATCCTGGACACAGAAAGCCCGATCTTTCAATCGTGGAAAGAGCTTTTTGAAGAGCAGGATTGCGAACTGCCATTCGAAAGCTGGGCTTCCATCATTGGTACGAACGATGGCCTCTTTGATCCCTACTCCCTGCTGGAAGAGCAGCTCGGGCGTCCGCTGAACTGGGACGAGCTGGCTCCGAAGCGGCGCGACCGGGAACTCGATTTGATTGCCGGGCAGCCGATCCTGCCTGGCGTTGAAGATTACCTGGCCGAGGCCAAAGGCATGGGGCTAAAACTGGGCCTGGCATCCAGTTCTTCCTGCGAGTGGGTTACCGGGCATTTATCGCGCCTGAGTTTGCTGGCCTACTTTGATTGTATTCGCGGCTCCGATGATGTCGAAAGAACCAAGCCGGATCCTGGTCTTTACCTGGCAGCGCTCAAATGCCTGGATTTACTTCCGCACCAGGTCATCGCTCTGGAGGACTCGCCTCATGGTATTCGCGCCGCCAAGCTGGCCGGCCTGTTCTGCGTGGCGGTGCCCAACACGCTGACGCGCAGACTTCCGTTGGATCAGGCTGACCTGATTTTAAACTCGCTTAGCGACCTTACTGTTGCGGAGCTGCTCCGCAGAGTAGAAGCTGAAGCAAGCTGATTTCTGTGACCGGCATCTCCCAAACAGATTGGCGCGACATCACCTACCTTCAGCAGGGAAATCCGCGCCAGAAGCAGGCCTATCGAGCGCTGAGAGACCTGCGCGTATTTGAGATCTTGCGCGATTACTCGCCCGTTCTGGCAGGAACTGTCCCCCTGGAACTCAGCCTGCCAGGCAGTGACCTGGACATCTTGTGCGAAGCGTATGACATGGTCCGATTCCGGCAGCGCGTTGCAGGGGCCTTCCGGGATTATGCAGATTTTCAAGTAAAAGAGAAAATCATTATGGGGATAGGGTCGCTGGTGGCGAGTTTTCAGGCGGGGGATTTTCGTATCGAAATCTTTGGCCAGCCGCGCCCGGTTGAAGAACAGCACGCCTACCGCCACATGCTGGTTGAAGCGCGCCTGCTGGAGATCGGCGGCGCGGAAGCCCGGGCGGAAATTCGCCGGTTAAAGCAGAAAGGCCTGAAAACCGAGCCGGCTTTTGCGGAATATTTCGGCCTTCCCGGAGATGCGTATGAGGTTTTGCTGCGGTTGTCTTTTCTTGGTGAGGAAGAGCTCAGAAAGAAGCTTAGTCCTGACCTATAAATAGCCTTGCGAAGGTTGGTCTTCCGGTATCTTCGCCTTGAACGGAAACCTTCGCAAGGCTTTTCAGAATCGGATTAAGAAGTAGGACTGTTGCAAGGTCCCAGTATGAATATCACTGCGAGGCGTTCTTTGCCGAAGCAATCTCAAAGCAATCCTATGGAGGGACGTTTTCCGGCAAACAAAATGGCGATTGCTTCGCCGCCTCGCAAGGCCTCGGCGGCTCGCAATGACACCTAATTTTCTTATCCCGAATTCAAGATCTTTAATAAGTACTCTTCAATCAACCCGAGCCTCATTTAGGGCTTGATGTTGCTCCTGGAGCAACTCTAGAGCCCTGATCTCCATTGACCACTCAATAAAATCGAGGCTCTCCTCAAGTTCGGCAGCAAAAAAGCGTTGAGCAAAATCCTCAGAGCTCATTCCGAACATCTCCTCAAATTCAGCCAATCGCTCCTCAGTTCGATTAATTCCATGCATAACCAGTTTTTTCTCGTTCTGAATTGCTGCCTCTACGAGGGGTCTGATTGCTAAATCAGATTCAGTCGTAATCGTTACCTGTTGTGTCATTCTACACCTCTACGCTCAGACCTTAAGTTCTATTGGCATAAACCAGGCACGCTTGAATATCCTCAGGATCCAGCCAAGGATATCCCTCCAAGATCGTCTCGGGCTCATCACCGGCTGCCAACATTCCAGGCACGTGCTCAACAGCCAATCTCCGGCCACGAATGATCGGTTTTCCACCTAATATCTTAGGATTGAAAGTGATTCTTTCTAGAAGTTTTTCTTCATCTTGAGTCGGCTTAACATACATGGGAAGATTCCTTTCGATATAAACAACCATCAATGGTCATGATCACCATCAAAGAGAATTATAACCGCTGATGGCCGGAGAAAAACGAATCGGGTTTACCTGAAAACCTTACGTTCACATGCAGAAGAACTGGGTGCGGAACCTGGCGGGCAGCGGCAGGATGCGCTTCGGCTTGCAGCCAACCACTTCCAGGACGGCGGCTGAGATCAGCGGCAGGGTCGTTGCGATCAGGTAGAGCGTTATGGGCCCGTAGTTATCCAGCAGGAATCCTGTGCTGGCGAAGCTGATGATCCCGGCCATCGAGGTCATGCCCTTTAACCAGGACAGGCCGCGCGTCAGCGCCTCCGGCCGGGACACATCGGTGATCAGGGCCGACGCCATGGCGCCGGAAGCCGTCAGGGCGACGAGCAGCAAGGTAGCGGCCAGCCAGAATTGCCACAGCTGGGTGGCTAAAACCAGGATCAACCCGCCCATGGCGGCCAGCAGGTAGCTGGTCGTCAGGAAGCGCTCCCGGCCCAGGCGGTCGGAGAGGGCGCCGATCAGGAAGGTCAGCGGCATGGTGAACAGCCCGCTCACCATTGCCGTGCTGGCAATGGCGCTGGCGGAGAAGCTGAGCGATTGCATCGACAGCGAGGTCCCCAGGCGACCGGCGCTGATTGCCACGGTCGAGAGCAGGGTCAAGCCCAGCAGCAGGTAAAACGTGGATCCAAACTGGGGGCGAGCCTTGCCATCCGAGACCGAGGCAAGTTCAACTGCCTTCGCCGGCCTATCCTGCAGCACCAGCAATCCGATCAACGGCAGCGCCGACCAGATGATGCCTAAAACGGTGAACATGAAGGCATAGCCTTGCCAGATTACTAATTTTCCGATCACTGCGCCGCCGATCAGCGCGCCCAGGGGCATTGGCAGGGACATCAGGCTGAAGGATTTTCCCCGGCTCTTGCCCTCAGCGTACAGCCCGGTGAAAACGCCGACCAGCGCCAGGATCAGACCGCCGCTGAACCACAGTATGGAGGTCAATACGACCACCTGCCAGAAAGCAGTTGCTCGCGACAGAAGCAGCAGCGCCGGTATACCCAGCCCGCTGCCTGCCAGGAACAGGCTTTTCCGGCCCAGGCGGCCAGCGAACCAGGCAGGAAACATAGACCCAGCCGCGTTGGAAACGTACATGGCGGCAAAATAGACGCCCACGAGGGTCTTGCTTGCGCCGAACTCGGCCGCATACAGCGGCAGAAGCGGGAAAAGTCCCATCCCGACGAACAATACGATCAGGCTGCTGGCGAACAGGTAAACCAGCGGCTGGTTGATAAAAAGTACACGGCCAAAACCAGCCCTACCCCTGTCGGCTGGTTTTGACGAACTTATGGAGTAAACTTTACGTGGCTTTGAGATGATCATTCCCTGGATCCTTTTGATTGTGATCGGTTCGGCACTTTAGGTGAATTCGGCACGGCGTCGAAACCAAGAACTACCGCCAAAACGGGTTTCGATAAGGCCTGCCAAGAACGCAGGCCACCCTTCGACGAGCTCAGGGCAGCGCTCAAACAGCGTTTTGGCTGTCATTCCGAGTGCTCCGCAGCGTCCATGATTTCGGCACGCAGGGCACCGCTCAACCAGCGGGTGCTGTTCAGGGTTGAAATGACGGATTTCAGGCAAAGCAAACCGATTTTTCTCCCTGGGGCGAAGTTTGCACGCAGGAGACGATGGACTTCACGATTTGCGCCAGGCTTATCAACAGCGAGCCGGCATTCCGGCGGTTGGCTCTCCGCTGTGCCTGGGCTTGTTTGACCAGGCGGTAGCGCTCGATCTCTTGCAGGGTTTCTGCGTGCTTTGATTTTGCATACATCCAAACGATATGGTGATTGTTCATGGTAGAGCTCCTTACTGATCGATGTTTGTAAACAGTATAAAAAATCAGCGTTCCCCGAGCGTCCCCGAAAACGTCCCTCCCAGGAAAAAAGGGCGGATTTTTATCAATTTCGCCGCTGGGAATCCCCCCCGGCCCCCCTTGATAAGGGGGGAGAAGAACCGGGCGGGTCTTCGCCCTGGTTGTCAATGGTTCGGAGCCAGGCACGGTGGCTGTTTTCGAAGGTTATGCGCCTGCACAGACCCGCCCCTACAGCCAGCAATCGGGGTAAAATTGGATTTTCTGGGCTAAAGATATGTCACTACTGCAGATATTCTTGTTTGGAATCCCCCGTTTTGTGAAGGATGGCGCGCCGCTATCGATAGCGCGACGGAAATCGATCGCGCTTTTATCC
>DATCIL010000533.1:0-7092 GCA_036507795.1 Anaerolineales bacterium
TTCCCTCATCTACCAAACTTTTCCTTCAAAATATCTTCGAGAGTCGGCTGCCCAATCTCCTGCAGTTCATAGCGAACGCGCTGCGCGGGACTGTCGATCTTGAGCAGCCGTCCCAAGTCGATCGGTGTAGCAATAATCACCTGATCGGCGCCGGCGTTGTTAATGGTTTCTTCCAGTTCCCGCATTTGTTCGTCACCATATCCCATTGCCGGAAGCACATCTCCGGTGGTGGGATATTTGGCATAGGTCTCTTGGATCGATCCAACGGCGTAAGGGCGAGGATCGATGATTTCCGCAGCGCCGTACCGGCGGGCGGCTACCCAGCCTGCCCCGTAAGCCATTTCGCCGTGGGTCAGGGTCGGTCCGTCTTCGATGACCAGAACGCGCTTTCCACGGATGGCGTTTGGGTCATCGACGAACAGCGGCGAAGCGGCCTCGATAACCCGGGCATCCGGATTCAGCGCGTGCAGATTCTCCCGCACGGTGATCACATTCTCCGCGCTGGCGGTATCCACCTTGTTGATTACGAAGACATCCGCTGCCCGGGCGTTGGCTTCTCCCGGGTGATAGCTCATCTCGTGTCCCGGCCGGTGCGGGTCGGCCACGACGATGTGCAGGTCGGTCCTCAAAAAGGGCAGGTCATTGTTTCCGCCGTCCCACAAAATGATGTCGACTTCCTCTTCGGCTTCCCGCAAGATGCGCTCGTAGTCCACGCCGGCGTACACGATCACGCCGTTGCTGATGTGCGGTTCGTACTCCTCGCGCTCTTCTATCGTGCAATCATTTTTTTCAAGATCCTCGTAGCTGGCAAAACGCTGAACGGCTTGTTTAGATAAGTCGCCGTACGGCATGGGGTGGCGGATAGCGGCAACCTGGTAGCCCATACCTCGCAAAATTTGGGCGACCCGCCGGGAGGTCTGGCTCTTACCGGACCCGGTCCGCACCGCGCATACTGCTGTCACCGGTTTGCTGGATTTCAGCTGTGTAGAATTCAGCCCCATCAGCCGGAAATCTGCTCCGGCTGCCAGCACTATGGAGGCTTTATGCATCACGTACTCGTGCGGCACGTCACTATACGCGAAAATGACCTGGTCAACTTCCTTCTTTTGAACGAGCTGGACCAGGTCACTTTCAGGGTAGATCGGGATGCCGTCGGGGTAAAGAGCGCTGGAAAGCTCGGCGGGATAAGTGCGGCCCTCAATGTTGGGAATCTGGGTGGCCGTAAAAGCCACAACCTCATAATCGGGATTGTCCCTGAAGAAAACGTTGAAGTTATGAAAATCTCGCCCCGCTGCACCCATGATAAGAGTACGGATCGGCATTAACAGGTCTCCTTAATGGTTTAAAGTTGGAATGTTTAACGTTCGGTTCGCTTTATTAAAAGAATGGTATTGGATATCCATAATCCGTAATGCATAAAATTACGATTTACGCATTACGGATTACGAAATACGTCTCACATTACCTGCGGCGCTCGGATCCCTAAGAGCCCCAGCACATTCGCCAGTGCCTGCCGGGCGGCTGCCACCAGGCGTAAGCGAAAATCACGCACGGCAGGCTCGGCCTGCAAGACAGGACACTGCATGTAAAAATCATTGAAAGCCTGCGCCAGGCTGAAGGCCAGGTTGGTGATGTGCAGGGTCTTATATTCGCTTGCGGCGCGCTGCACCTCTCCGGGCAGCTTTGCGATCGCTTCGATCAGCTGGATTTCCGTTGGCTCCAGGTCTTGTTCGAGTGTAACTGCTTCTGGCAAAGGACCTTCCCAGCGGCGCAGGATGCTGTTGGCGCGCACGTGAGCATACTGAATGTAGGGGGCAGCCTGCCCGTTGAAGTCCAGGGCGGTTTCCCAGTCGAAGGTCACGAACTTGGTGTTGTCACGCGCCAGCATCGGGAATTTAAGCGCACCCAGGCCGACCGCCTGCGAGACCGCTTCCTTCTGCTCCTGTTCCAGGGCGGGGTTTTTCTCCTCGACAATATCCAGCGCCCGCTCGACCGCCTCCCGGATCAAGTCCTCCAACAATACCACGGTGCCCTCGCGGGAGGCCATGACCACATTGCCGGGCAAATTGACCACCTCATAGGGGATGTGCACGCACCGGTTGGCCCAGGGATAACCGGCAATCTCCAGCGTTTTGAAGACCTGCTGGAAGTGCAGCGACTGGCGCACGTCGACCACGTAGAGTGAGCGATTCAGTTCATATTCACTGAATTTCATGATCGCCAGCGCCAGGTCCTCGGTTGCATACAGCGCCGTGCCGTCCGAGCGCAGCAGCACCAGGACGCGGTACTTTTCCTTCTCTAGCCCCAACAAATCATCGATGCGGATGATCACCGGACCATCAGGACGCTCGTCCTCGGCGATGCCCTTCTCGATTAGCTCCTGGACGACTCTTTTGCCCGGCTGTTCCGCTTCGCTATTGGAGTAGATCCGGTCGAAACGGATGTCCAGGATGTTGTAGATCTCGGCGAAGCCCTCCATGGACCACTGGCGGGTCTCTTTCCATACAGCTACAACCTCGGATTCCCGCCGGTCCCAGCGAGCGTATAGATCCCGCACTTCGACTTCCAGGTCGGGATTTTCTTCCAACCGGCGGTTGGCCTCGGCGTAAATATCGCCCATCCAGCGCGTGATATCGGCGGCAGGTTTCTCGCCGTCGTGGTGCTTCATGTAATTCCAAAGCCACTTGATCACGTGCAGTCCGATATCGCCGATGTAATTCGCCCGCACCACCCGGTAGCCGGCGCATTCCAGGATGCGGCAAATTGCATCGCCCAGGATGGCGCTGCGCAGATGGCCGACGTGGAAAGCCTTGTGCGTGTTGGGGTTGGAGAACTCCACCATGATGAGTTCGCCCTTATCCTCCCCGCGGCCGAACTTATCGCCTTGTTCGAGCACGGAATCGATCACCCGGCGGCTGAATTCAGCTGGGGAAAAGTAGAGGTTGAGATAGCCCTTGACCGCTTCTACTTGCGCAAAACCGGGTGGAATCCCCAGGTAGGCCGCCGCTCCTTCGGCGATCTCCTGCGCCCGCTGGGGCACATTTACCTTTTTCCCGGAGCGCGCTTCCCTGGCGGCTAATTGAAAGAATGATGTTGAAATCCCCCACTCTCCAGAAAAAGGAATGGAGCTCCACTGCAGGTCGCCGGGTGCTGGGAGACCATTTTCGGCGCAGTATTGGCGTATCTTTAATTCGATGGCCTGCTGTTCAATCTCGAACATAAAATTGTCTAAAACCTGGTGGAATTTTTACAGCCCGCTGATTATAACATGCGCTAATCGCCAAACACAAAAAGCGGGAGCGTAGGCGCTCCCGCTATAAGCCAGACTGAGGGATAATTCCAGGTTATTCAGCCAGGTTTTTTTCCAGGTCCGCCAGCTGCTGCATCAAACGGCCCTTGCGCCGGGATGCGTTGTTCTCATGCAGAATACCTTTCACGGCCGCCTTATCCAGGGCGCTTGCCGCCTTTATGGTGGCTTCGCGTGCCTGGTCCAGGTCGCCAGATTCAATTGCCGTGCGTGCATCTCGAACTAAGGCCCGCGCCCGGCCGCGAAAATAGCGGTTGCGGATGCGCCGCTTCTCGTTTTGCTTCATGCGTTTGATAGCCGATTTTATGTTAGGCAAGTTACTTCCTCCGAAAATCACTTTACTTCTTACTAACTCGGGGCATTATTTTACTCGATAGCGCATATTTTGTCCAGTTTTTCACTTTACGAAGCCACGATATCATCCAGGGTCACATCCAATGCTTTTGCAATGGCAGCTAATACCTCAGTCGAGCCAGTTCGCTTGCCCGCTTCGATCTGCGACAAGTACGACGTGCTTATTCCAATCATGTTGGCCACTTGTTGTTGCGACAACCCGCGATATTCTCGCCATACTTTAATTGGGTTTTCTCCATCAAGGATGGCATAGACCACTTCACCGGGTATTAATTCTTCTTCCCCACGCTCAATGGCCGCCTTAACTGAATCGTAATCGCGAATATCCTGTAGCATTTCTGCTTCCTCTACTAATTTAATATAAGTCTCATAAGGGATAATTGCCCATTCCGGCTTTCCGTCTTTTTCAATCACCTGTACATTTTCTTTCATCGGAACTACTGATTCTGATAATAATCATACATAATTCGCGTTGACGGGATCAAAGAATTCTATTATCATAATCATACCTCAGGTTGGCCGGGCGATCGCGGCCTCAATCTGCTGAGGTCGAGGAAAGTCCGCACTCCATAGAGCGCAGTGCCGGGTAACACCCGGGACGGGGAAGCTGCTTGCGGGCAGCGAACTTGCCGGATCGGGCCACAGAGACATACCGCCAGCATGGCTGGTAAGGGTGAAAAGGTGGTGTAAGAGACTACCGGCGCCCGCAGTAATGTGGGCGGCCAGGCAACCCCCACTGGGAGCAAAGCCAAGCAGGGGCGAAGCCCGCTTAGCGGGCAGGAGGCTGCTCGTCGCCTCTCCTTTCGAGGAGTTAGCCCCGGGTAGGCTGCTTGAGCCGTGCGGAGACGTACGGTCTAGACAGATGATCGCCCAGGCGGATATCCTTCCGCCGGACAGAATGCGGCTTACAGGCCGGCCTGAGAATCTATTCTCCTCCTTAGGTTGGGTTAACGTATAGAGCGGGCGCTTTTGCCCGCTCTTTCGTTTCGGCTCAGTCGCTCTGAATTCGATTGGCAGCATTGAATCACAGATCCGCATAGTCATTCATGAGAATCCCTTGGTGTTCTTTGTGACCTCCCTTTGTGTACTTGGTGTTAAAAGTACTTACACTTGGCTAAACGCAACTTCTGCGGCGGCGATCGTCGCCTCAATTGTTTCTCCAGTGTGCGCTGTCGAAATGAAACCCGCCTCGAATTGGGATGGCGCCAGGTATACGCCCTGTTCTAGCATCTTCTGGAAGAAACGCCCGAAGCGCGCGGTATCGCTTTTCTTCACGGTGCTCCAGTCATGAGGCGCTTCGTCCACGAAGAAGGTCGAAAACATCGTGCCGGCGCGGGTCTGCTGGATGGGCACCCCGCTTAATTGAGCTGCCTGGAATATCCCCTCCGCCAGTTGGTCCGCCGCCGCGTTTAAATTGTCCCAAACTTGGGGGTCCTTGAGTTCGTTCAAGGTGACAATCCCGGCCGTCATCGCTAAGGGGTTGCCCGAGAGCGTCCCCGCCTGGTATACCGGTCCGGCCGGAGCCACCATTTGCATGACCTCCCGCTTGCCGCCGTAAGCTCCTACCGGCAGCCCTCCGCCGATCACTTTCCCCAGCGTGGTCAGGTCCGGCTCGACCTCATAGATGGCCTGCGCTCCATGGGGGCCGACGCGAAAGCCCGTCATGACTTCATCGAGGATCAGCAGAGCGCCATAACTTTCCGTTAAGGCCCGCAGCCCGGGAAGAAAATCATCTACTGGCGGGATCACGCCCATGTTCCCCGCCACCGGCTCCACAATCACCGCGGCGATCTCCTCCGGGTACTTTTCGAGCAGCGCTTCCACGGCTGCCAGGTCATTATAGCGTGCGACCATGGTATCCTGAACAGTAGCCGGCGGCACGCCCGGAGAATCGGGCAGTCCCAGGGTCGCCACGCCGGAACCGGCCTGCACCAGCAGCATATCGGCGTGCCCGTGATAGCAGCCTTCAAACTTGACGATCTTGCTTCGCCCAGTGTATGCGCGGGCCAGTCGCAGGGCGCTCATGGTCGCTTCGGTGCCCGAGTTGACGAAGCGTATCACTGCCAGGTTGGGCATGAACTCCTGGATCAAACGGGCCAGTTCGAGTTCAAGCGGGCTGGGTGCGCCGTAGCTTGTGCCACGCTCTACAGCTTCCTTTAAAGCGCTGACCACGGCTGGATGAGCGTGACCCAGGATCAGCGGGCCCCAGGAAAGCACGTAATCGATATAGCGATTGCCGTCGACATCATAAAGATAGGCCCCCTGCCCCCGTTCGATGAACAGGGGCTGGCCGCCCACCGCCCGGAAAGCCCGCACCGGCGAATCCACACCTCCGGGCAGCAGGTCCTGGGCCTGCCTAAATAGTTCAATTGATCGAGATATATTCAATGGCATGGTCGGACTCATCTGGACACGGATTTTCACGGATATCCACGGATTTTTAGAAATTATTCCAATCCGTGAAATCTGCGTTCATCCGTGTACCATTTTTAATTACGGCAATTATTCTCTCCGCCGCTAATTCTCCAGAATGGATACAGTCTGGAATTCCAATGCCGTAATAGCCGTTGCCTGCCAGGCGCAAGCCGGGCCAGCGCTCGAGGCGCGCTTCGATGCGATCCAGTCGTTCTGGGTGACCCAGGTTGTACTGCGGCATCGCCCGTTCCCAGATGTATACTCTCTGGAGGACGGCTTCGGCTGTGATCCCCAGGGTCAAACGCAGCTCTTCCTGGGCGATCTCGAGTAATCCCTCCTCGTCCCATGGCACCTGCTCTTCCTGCCCGGCCCTGCCGATGAACACGCGCAGCAAAGCACAACCGTCCGGAGCCCGGTGCGGAAACTTTGTGGAGGTCCACGTGCACGCCAGGGCTTTGCGGCCCTCGCGCCGCGGGATCACGTACCCATATCCATCCAAAGCTCCTGGCAAATCCTCAATTTTATATCCGAGCGAGACCGTCGCCGTGGATACGTAAGGGATCTCCCGTAGCTCGGAGCCTAACGCGGCATCCAGACCATTAAGCAGCTCACCGGAGATAAAAGCCGGTGTTGCCAGAACGACGCCGTCCGCCGGGATGGTTTCACCGCCGGCGATTTGCACCAGATATGCGCCATCCTCTTCGCTGCCCGGGTCCACTCGCACGGTCCTGGTTTCCAGCCTCAGTTCGGCCCCATGCTCTAGAAGGCGTTCGACCAGCGCTTCAACCAATTCCGCCAGTCCCGTAGTTGGCGTGAGAAAGATGCTGCGGTTGGATGCCGGCGCTGCCCGGCTGTTGGCTCGTTTCCGCCGGGCGGCCAGCGCGCCGCGCACCAGCCCTCCATGTTCCATCTCCAGTTCCCGCAAATATGGAAACGTCGCCTGCAGGCTGAGCAGGTCGCCATCCCCGGCGTAAATGCCGCTCATCAGCGGCTCGATCAGGTTTTCGTACGCCGCG
>DATCIL010000534.1:0-4879 GCA_036507795.1 Anaerolineales bacterium
TCCCGGTCGCCCGGCATCTCGGCATCCCCAATTTTGAACTGGCTCAAATTGAGTGTCGTGTTATCTGAATTATAGATCTCGATCCATTCGCCTCCGGGTTCATCTGCTACCGGATCATAGACAACCTCGCTGATCAACGGATGAGCATAAACCGCGGGTGTTGGCGCTGGCAGATGCCGAGCCACAAAGGGTAAGAATAATACATTCCCAAATTCATCGAAGGAAGCTGCTGCCGCTCCGATTATGGAAAAAGCCAGGATTGCCATCCAAGCCAGGCGAAAAAACGCTTTTCGTTGATTTTGGCGCAACATTTTTCCCCTCCTCTGAGATCCAATCTTTCCTTTCTCGTCCCGTCCGATTATATGGACGGTGCAACCCGGCACTTATGTCCTCGGTCACCTCCTCCCAATCAAGGGTAAATAGACCTGGTGATCCAGGTTCCCAAACCAGGCTAAGAGAGGATCGTGATCGGAACTGCGAAGCAAGTTTGTCCCCTCTCTACTGTAATCCTCTGCGTAATCAGCATTGAAGTGCAGCGGAACTGCAGCAATCAATTGATTCTCAATCGATCCATTGACCAGAATGTGATCTAGCAATTGGGATACTCCATGGAAAATATAGGTGTATCGATCTCCCTGAGGAATATCATCGCTGATATTCTTCAAACCCGCTTGCCGCAGCACCTCCAAAGGTTGTGAACCGGGGACATCGTTTAGGTCTCCCAGCAAGATCACCTTGGCGCTCGGATTGGGCTTCGTCAGTTTGTGATATAAATCGGCTACGAAAGCGGCCTGTTCATTTCGACGCGCGAGGGTAAATTCAAATCCAACCTCATCCTCGCTCTTGGATTTCCAATGATTCACGATTAACCAGACATTCATCGGCTCTAAACATGAATCCGGAAATATGCTCAAATGCAATGTTAAGGGAGGACGAGAGAAAAGCCGGTTGCCATCCAGAACGCCATCACCGTCTGAATCGCAGGTGATGGTGTTTTGCGGATTATCGACATCGCCGTTGCCATCCGGCCCCAGCCCATCGATTAAGTCGGTGCATCCCTGGCTTTGTTCAACCGACAACAAGCGGGCGCGATCCTGACGGTAAAGGAGAGCCAGGTCGATTCCTCGCTCGTCAAACCCTTCCTCAAGCACAAATCCATATTCGGCCTCAATCTCCTCCCGGATTAATAGATCTTCGAGCACGCGGCTGTTTTCCACTTCTTGGACGGCGATGAGGCTGGGCTCGCCCAGTCCCGCATGAATCGCCAGGGCGGTTTTGCTCAGCCGGCGTAGATACTCCGCACCCGTGAGAACTGGATCCTGCTTATCCGGATCGTCGTCCGGATCAAACATGTTCCTGAGATTGAAGGTAGCCACGGTCAAACCGCACGGGAAGTTATCCGGTTGGAAAATCGGACTGCCGGGAATTATTTCGGGCGGCTGCAACAACTGCAAACGATAGATCCCGTAACTGTATTCTACAAAGCCGCTCAGGTTATTGACCGTCTCGCCGACATTTGCTTCAGGCGCGATCTCGTAGAAACCTCCGTCGTCCACACAAACTACCGCACCGGTCCCACCTGTGATGTTGCCAAAGATGCGCGATACGCCCTTTTCTGCGTTAACCACCCAGGTTTCGTCCCGCTCATTGGTTGGACCAACCACGCGGGCTGATTCCATTTTTACGTGCATTCCCTCCAAAGATTCCAAATACAGCCGGGAAAGAGCGCTTTCGGAAGGGGGGTTAAGAATGACAGGGGCAGGAAGTGCGTGGCCGCCGGAAATGACTCTAACGAGCTCCGGACCGCTTTTTATCTCCGTCATCCCAAAATACTCTTGAACTTGTCCAGTCACCTCCACCCTATCTCCCGGATTTACGATATCCACTCGATCGCCGATATAGACAAATATCCCATCCGAGGTAGAACTATTCGCATCACACAGTTCATCCTGTATGAAAAAGCCGCGTTTTGAGGTCTGATCCAGGTCAGCGAAGACCACTCCTCGAGTACGCAAGATCTGTCCAATGAATGGGGATTCAAAATCGTTCCCCTGAACCTGGCAAACGAGAACCTCTAAAACTTGGGCAAATCCATGCACATTCCCGCCTTCCGGATAGACAAATTGCCCGAGCAGAAAACATAGACAGCCCAAGCCAATCAGGCGCGGACAAATCCGCAGGCTTAATGCGCAAGCCCGTACCATCGAATCCCTCCCAAAACCCGAGGTAAACCCTATTCAATTCTTATTCGTGTTTCCGGTTCGCAGAATGCCAGTAAATATAACCGCGAAGGTATCCCCACCAGTAATCGGCTCAGATGAATTATAACCAATAGTTTAAATCTTGCAAGGAATTTCTTAAATTTAAAATAATTATGGCTGGGATATCTTCTATACAGTACTGCAGAAAACTCCCTGCACCCCGTGCGACATTAACTTAATTTTAGAAAGACGTACTCCACGGAGCGTTCATCAAAAATATGATCGTTACGGCGGTGCACGCGGCCAGACATGCCAGCACTACGATAACAACCGCGACGATCGCCGTAATAGTTACCCGATTTGCTTGCTGTTCTCTAGAAGGCATCGCATGTTTGACTTCATCGGCATTATTTTCGACCATATCCAGCGCTCCTTTCCTTTCTCCCTTAATCTGCTTCATTTTATCACTTTTCGAATTTAGTTTGGGTTATGATAAAGATATGGCTATCCAGATAACGCCGCAAATCGAAATTGAAGAGAGTGAAATCCAGGAGAACTTCATTCGGGCTTCTGGACCCGGTGGTCAGAAGGTTAATAAAACCTCGACGGCGGTGCAGCTTCGTTTTGACGTTGCCAATTCCCCTTCACTGCCCAATGACGTGCGCCAGCGGCTTTCAAAATTGGCCGGCAACCGGATGACATCCGATGGCGTCCTGATCATTGAAGCAAACCAGTACCGCAATCAAGAGCGGAACCGTAAAGACGCTCGCAGAAGATTAATTCAATTAATCCGCCGGGCCGCAAAGCGCCCCAGAAAACGTAAGAAAACAGCGCCCACCGAGGCAGCTAAGAGGCGGCGCCTGGAAGAAAAACGCCGGCGCAGCGAGGTTAAACGGCTGCGCCGGGACATTCCGCCACCTGAATAGATTATCTAACGCTCTTCGACCGCACCCTCGCGGCCATCCTTGCTGACAAATCGCCGGAGCTCGACCTCAAGATCCGCCAGCCGTATCTGCATTTTTTGGTTGCTATTATTAAGATACCGGGCGTTCTCCATCCAACGTTGACGCTCTCGCTCCAAAAACTCCACTTGACGCTGCGCATCCGCCAACTTTTTCTCCAGATCCTCGTACTGGTCTCTGCTTACATAAGTATATTCTGAGATGCCAACTGCAAGTCTGCGTCTCCGCAGATTACGAATCACTTGTAGGACATCCAGTTCGGACCTGGCTGCCCGTTTCCAGGCGCGGGACCAGCGCCGGCTGTTTTCAAGCTCTCTTTCCAGTTCACGGTTCCGGCGGAGCTCAGCCGCCAGCTTACGTTCCAACTCGTGGATGCGAACCCTGTCATTCACTTTGCTAACCGTTCAGTCCTCTCAGGTAAAACGTTACCGTATCGGTATATAGATTAGAACGACTGGAACAGCCCTCGATTACACTTTTTGCTTTTCAATTCTGCAATTGCAGGCAGCAAACAAAATTTTTTTATCGCCGCATCCAGGCCCCAAACTTTGGTAAAATTCCCACGTCATTATGAAACTACTGCCACCTGATATCCCCATTTCGAAGCGCTGCTTCGATCTAATTTTATCATCTGTGGGATCAATCTTACTTGCCCCACTTCTTCTAGTTATTGGCCTGCTGGTCTGGATCTACCATGGTCGCCCGATACTTTTCAGGCAGGTGCGAGGCGGCTATCGCGGGCTTCCTTTCGATGTATTTAAATTCCGCACGATGAGAGAGGCGCGGGACCTGCGAGGTGAACTGCTCCCTGATGACCGGCGCCTCACGAAACTCGGTGGCTTCCTCAGAGCCACGAGCCTGGATGAACTGCCTGAGCTGTTCAACGTTTTAAGAGGCGAAATGAGCTTGATCGGGCCTCGCCCGCTGTTCTATCACTACAAGAACCGTTACTCATCCGAACAAGCTCGCCGCCACCAGGTTTTGCCCGGAATTACTGGATGGGCACAGATAAATGGAAGAAATGCTCTCACCTGGGAGGACAAATTTCGGTTGGACGTATGGTACGTTGACCACTGGTCTTTTTGGCTGGATGTTAGAATCTTTCTGCTCACTATCTGGAAAGTTGCCACGCGGGAAGGCATCAACCAACCTGGTCACGCAACTGCCGAAGAGTTCATGGGAACCCGGGGGACTTCGTGAAGCGTGATGCTTAATCCGTGATGCGTAAGTACAAAAAGGAAAGAGGATCCTGAATAACGAGAGGCTGTACCGCAGTATCTATCGCATCCGCCGCTTCGAGGAAACCGTATTGGAAGAGTTTCCGAAAGGACGCTTCTTTGGCACCACCCATACATATTTGGGCCAGGAGGCCAACGCGGTTGGGGTGTTGAGCCACCTTGCAGCAGAGGACATTGTGACCAGCAACCATCGCTGTCACGGGCACTTCCTGGCTTACGGGGGCGAACCGCGCGCCTTATTCGCAGAACTGATGGGTAGATCGACGGGGGTGTGCGGCGGGAGAGGCGGTTCACAGCACCTTCACTGGCGAAATTTCTACTCGAGTGGCGTACTTGGCGGCATGCTTCCACTGACTGCCGGCATGGCTTTGGCCGAAAAAGTCCAGGGGAGGAATGCTATCGCGGTTGCCTTCCTTGGGGACGGTGCCTTAGGAGAAGGCGTCCTGTATGAATCCCTGAACATGGCATCGCTCTGGAA
>DATCIL010000535.1:0-1309 GCA_036507795.1 Anaerolineales bacterium
GGCATTAACGACTTGCTCGGGATAGGCAACGCAGTTCTTAACTTAAATCCCGAGTTCGTCAGGCTGCAAATGGAAGTGTATCTGTTTATTGCCGCGATCTTTTGGGTCTTTAGCTACTTTATGTCTTATGCCAGCCAACAACTGGAGAGAGCGCTGGGCGTGGGAGAGCGGTAAAAAGAGCAGTAAGTAAGCAATAAGCGAGCAGCGATATGCCTCGAAAAAGTGCGGAATGCCAGTAAGATATAATATAATAATATGCAGAACCCTGACCGGGAGATTACGATGAGCGAACAAATGGCCAACAACAAAATGATATACTGCCGGGACGTGCATAAATGGTTCGGCAATTTCGAGGCTTTAAGGGGCATCGATATGGACGTAGAAAAAGGTGAGGTGATCGTCATCTTCGGGCCTTCTGGCTCGGGAAAATCGACCTTCATCCGCACGCTTAATCGGCTGGAAGAACACCAGCGCGGCACGATCATCATCGACGGCATCGAGCTCTCCCATGATGTACGCAATATTGAAAAAGTACGCATGGAAACTGGAATGGTCTTCCAACAGTTCAATCTCTTTCCCCATCTGACGGTAATGCAGAACATCTCCCTGGCGCCGATTTGGGTACGGAAGTGGCCCAAGGATAAGGCCGAGGAGGTCGCCAGGCAGCTGCTGGAGCGGGTCGGCATCCCCGAGCAGGCCCATAAGTTTCCCGGTCAGCTCTCCGGTGGCCAGCAGCAACGCGTCGCCATTGCCCGCGCCCTGGCAATGCAGCCCAAGATCATGCTCTTCGACGAGCCAACCTCGGCGCTTGACCCCGAGATGATCAAAGAGGTGCTGGACGTCATGGTAGGACTGGCAAAAAGCGGGATGACCATGCTGGTGGTAACCCACGAGATGGGCTTCGCCCGGGCCGTGGCAGACCGCATGTATTTCTTCGACGAAGGCCTGATCGTTGAAAGCGGAACGCCGGAAGATATTTTCCAGCGCCCTAAAGAAGACCGCACCAAGCTGTTTCTATCTCAAATCCTGTCCCACTGATCAGACTTACGGCCGCCGTCGACCATCCCTTCCTGGCAGCAATCCGGCTCGAGCGAGGAAGGGATGATCCCCTTATCCCCTATCCCCTCTTCTCTATCCCTTAATCACCGCCACCGGCACAATCCTGGCAACCTTTTTGGCAATTCCTGCTCCGGCAACGGTCTCCACAACAGCATCCACGTCTTTGTAAGCCACGGGAGCTTCCTCGGCCAGGCCAGCCATAGAGCCTGCCCGTACATGCACCCCCTGGCTTTCCAATTGTTTCCGCAAG
>DATCIL010000536.1:0-15756 GCA_036507795.1 Anaerolineales bacterium
TCACCGGCTCTGCTTCCTGCGCGGACGCCATCCCCGTAAACAGCGCAGCCCAAACCATCGCGCCCAAAACGGCCACCACCAGCCAAACAGATCTTCTTTGCGATCTATCTTCCACACCAATCATCATTCCCAAATCTCACCTTCTTACGCATTACGAAATACGCATTACGAATTACGTCCTACGCCTCCGCCGCCGCATACCTGGCCCGCCTCACCCTCGCCCTCTCCGTCTCGGCCTCCGCCTCCCTCTCCGGCCAGGCCGCCACCATCGTGCCCAGGATAAAGACGAAGCCGCCCAGCCACAGCCAGTTCACCAGCGGGTTGTGGTAAATCTTGAACGTCGCCCCCTGGGAAGAGATCGGCTCCCAATCGACCAGCAGCACGTAAAAGTCCTCCTCCCAGGTGCTGCGCACACCGGGAATGGTCATTGGCTGCTGCGATTCGTAGTAATAATCCCGGCGGGGGTGCAGTTCGCCGATGTATTGGTCGTTCTTGTACACGCTGAGGACCGCCCGGGCCACATTGCGGCCGTCGGGCGTATCGAAGTTAGCCAGGGAGTCGTACGATATGCTGTAGTTTCCCAAAGCCATTTGGCCGCCTTGCGGGATCGTGCCCTGGGTTTCCGTCTGGAAGATCTCGATGCCGATCACGCCGATGGCCATCAAGACCACGCCCAGGTGGATCACGTAGCCGCCATAGCGGCGCCGGTTGCGGGCCGCCAGGTTCCACAAAGCCGCTGGCAGGCTTTCTTGCAGGCGCCGGTGGCGGGCCAGGGCGCCGCGCCAGAACTCATAGAGCGTGACGAAGGCCACGAAAGCGGCCAGCCAGAAACCCAATAGAGCTGCCGGATGGCGAATCCCGCCGATCAAGACCGCTGCGACCACCACCAGCGAGGCGCTGAACGGCTTCCACATCGCCCGGCCCAGCGTTTTTGCCGTTGAATGCCGCCAGGCGGATAGCGGCGCCACGCCCATCAGCAGTAGCAGGCCGGCAAACAGCGGGCCCGTGGCTCGTTCGTAGAAGGGCGGGCCGACCGTCACTTTTTGGCCGGTTGCCAGCTCCGAGATCAAGGGGAAGAGCACTCCCCAGAAGCATACCACCAGGATGCCGATGAAGAGCAGGTTGTTGAGCAGGAACAGGGCCTCGCGCGAGAGCAGCGAGGTCATTTGCGCTTCGGATTTGAGCTCATTCCAGCGCTGCAGGAGTAAGGTCAGCGAGGTGATAAATGTCAAACCGATGAAGGCGAAGAACGCCGGGCCGATGGCGCTCTGGGCGAAGGCGTGCACCGAGGAAAGCACCCCCGAGCGGGTGAGAAATGTCCCGAAGATCACCAGGTCATAGGTCAGGATGATCAAGATCATGTTCCAGTGCTTGAGCATGCCGCGCTTTTCCTGGATCATCACCGAGTGCAGGAAGGCGGTGCCCGCTAACCAGGGCATAAATGCCGCGATCTCCACCGGATCCCAGCCCCAGTAGCCGCCCCAACCCAGCACGTCGTAGGCCCAACGGCCGCCCAGGATCAGGCCCAAGGAAAGGAACAGCCAGGCCACCAGCGTCCAGCGCCGGGTGATCCGGATCCAGCGATCGTCCGTCCGTCCTGTGATCAGCGCCGCCATGGCGAATGAGTAAGGGATCACAAAGGAGACAAAGCCGAGGTAAAGCATCGGGGGGTGGATAATCATGCCCGGGTGGCGCAGGAGCGGGTTCAGACCGCTGCCGTCCGCGGGGACGAATATCCGGCTTCCTGCCGGTTGGAACATCGCCGTGATGATCTGGCCCGTTCCGGTTTGCCAGATGCGCACGAACGGGTTTTCCAGGAAGATTACCAGGCCCAGGAAGAAAGCCAGTGTGATCGAGGAGACTACAACCACCCACGGCAGGAACTCGCGGTCTCGATCCCACTTTCGCAGCGTAACCGCCGTGGCGAAAGCTGACATCAGCCAGGACCAGAACACCAGCGAACCGGCCTGCCCGCCCCACAGCGCCGTCACTTTGAGGTACATCGGCATACTGCGGCTGGTGACTTCGGTCACGTACTCGACCTCGTAGTGATTGGTCACGAGCAGGTAAATGATCGTCAGGGCAGAAAGTGACAGCAAGGGAAAGGTCAGCAGCATGGCATTGCGGGCGCTGTCAACCCAGGCGTGAGCATTTCTGCGGACACCGTAGATGGCCGCTCCGGCGGCATAGAGCGAGACTAAAAACGTGATGATCAGACTGCCAAAACCAAGCTCTGCATAAACCATTTAGTTAACTCCTGAGATTCAAAAACGTAAAACGGGTGGTCTGCACCCCGTTTTACGTTTTGTGACTGAACCGATCATACCACCGCTTGAAACCTGATTATCCCTCTGCTTGCCCGGGAACCGCCTCTTCATACTTGGTCGGGCACTTCAGCAGTAGCTCTTCCGCGTAGAAAATTCCATCATCGCCCAATTTCCCGGTCATAATCGCCTGGGCCTCGTGGCGCAGCAGGTCCGGTTTTACATCTTCATAAACCACCTGTAATCGCGGCCGGCTGGGGTCGTTAACCGCCTCGTATAGCGCCTTTGCCAGGCCGCCCTCAGTTTCGATTTCTTTATTGTCGCCGGCAACGTGCGCTATCGTGAATGTCAGCAAGAAGTTTTTTGAATCGTACTGGATTGTGTCGCCGAGCACCGCCCCCGAGACCCGTACATCTCGACCGGCGACGCTGTCACCCCTGGCCACCAGTTCCTCAACCGTTAAAAAGTACTGTGCGCTGGCCTGCGTAGACGTAAAGATGAGATAAGCGATGGCTGCAACAATCAACAGCCCGCCGATGATGAATTTAATGCGGCCGGCTGATTGAACCTGAGGGGTGATGGCTTCTTCCATGTATTGACCTCCAAAATTGCGTGCCCTTTGGCTGGAGAGCCTTTATGATGTGATGGCTCCAATAATAGATTTTGTCACAATATGATTAAGAGAACCTGAGAATACACAAAAAAGTGCATGAGAGATCCAATCCTTCTAATCCACATCAATTAACCCCGTTCGAATCGCGAATTTTACCAGCTCGGTAGCGGAGTGCAGGTTGAGCTTGTTCATGATCCGCTCCCGGTGACGCGAAACGGTCTTCGGGCTGATACCCAGCCTGTCGCCAACCTGCGGGCTGGTTAATCCTTGCGCCACTGCTTCCAGCACCTGGCGTTCGCGTTCGCTGAGCACCTCCAGGTCTTTTTCCTCGGGCTCCTGGCTTTGCACGATTCGCTCCTCCGGCGGGATCTTTTTCGTCAGGCGCTGGTAATCCTCCAACAGCCAGCGGGCCAGGGCCGGCTGCAGGTAAACGTTGCCGGCGGCCACAGAATGGATCGCCGTGATCAGCTCCTCAGCCGCGGCTTGCTTGGTGACATAGCCGCTCGCCCCGGAAGCCAGCATCTCGAAGAAATATTGTTTATCCTGGTGGACCGTCAGCGCCAGGACGTGGCTCTCCGGCTGGACTTCCTTCAATCTCCGCGTGGCCTCCAGGCCGTCCATCCCCTCCATCGTGATGTCCATGAGGATGACGTCCGGCTGTGTTTCTTGGGCTAATTGAATGGCTGCTTCGCCCGATCCCGTTTCTGCCACCACTTCGAATCCTGCCTTGCTCTCCAGGAACGAGCGCAGTCCGGTGCGCACGATCTCATGATCGTCAACCAGCATAAGACGAATGTTTTTCATGGCTTGCTTCCTCAGGAACAATAGCTTCGGATGAATTCCCTGGCTGCTCTGCCTGGAACGGATGGGTTGCTTTCCCCTGCGGCCCGTTTTGTGGAGGAGGCCCATCCAGGGGAATTTTCGCCTCCACCGTAGTGCCTTTTCCCGGAGAGGTCCATATTTGAAAAAGCCCGCCCAGGGCCTCGCAGCGCTCTCGCATTCCGGCCAGTCCCCAGCCATGTGGCGGAGAGAGGCTTTCGTTCAGGTCGAAACCTGTGCCTTCATCCCGGACCCTCAGGATGACCTGCTCCTCTTCAAAATCTAATTGCAGCTTTGCGTAGCGGGTCTGCGCGTGCCTGCTGACGTTGGTCAGCGCCTCCTGCGCCACCCGGAAAATCACCGTCTCGACTAAAGCATCCAATCGCTGCCTGGGACCGTTGAACTCGACGGTGATCTCCAGGTCGAAGAGTGCTTTTCCTTCATCTGCCAGGTATTTCAGTGCCGGGACCAGCCCCAGGTCGTCCAGCTGCGCCGGGCGCAAATCCCGCACCATGCCGTAGATGCCCTGCGACATTTGCTGGCTGAGCTCCTGAAGCCGGTTTATCAGATTCCTGACTTCCCGGTTCCCCGGCAGCGAATTACGCAGCGTCGCCAGATTCAAGGAAATTGCTGTCAGCTCCTGGGCAGTCTGGTCGTGCAGCTCCCGGGAGATGCGCGCCCGTTCGTCCTCCTGGGCGATCACGATGTGGCGCAGCATCTGGCGGCGCAGGTTTTCTCGTTCCAGCAGCTCGCGCTGCACCTGTTCCAGCGCCTCAACCCGCGCTTTTTGAGCAGCCAAAAACTGATTTTCACGTTCCTGTTCGGCCGCTTGAATTGCCCGGATTAGATTAACCGTCACAAGGATCGCCAGCGCGGCGCGGATCGCCTGGATTGGTAGACCGGTAGCTGCCATGAAGGCTCCGGCGTTTAGCTTGCTTGCCAGGAACAGGTCGGTTGCTGGCACGAAAATTTGCGTAATTCCGTATAACCCAAATCCGAGTCCTGCCCAGCGAAAATACCTCGCCAGGTGGGCATAGCTTTCTCGTTTGACGTGGTGGGCGTGTAAGATCAGCGCCAGGCCTGCCAGAATCCCGCCAGGAACCGCCAGGAGATAGCGCGCCAGCGCATCGGCTCCCGTAACCACGCTGTCCGGGTAATTTTGAGCGTTGCTGAGGAAGAGCGCCAGCGCAAGTACTGGCGGGCTGGACACGGCGAGAGCGTATTGCCATCGGAAACGTCTTTTTGAAGATAGCAGCAGCAATCCAAATTGAACCAGTGGGACGAAAGAAATCGCCAGCAAAACCACCCGCAGCCAGGCGAAGGCCGGCGGGAAGGGCAATCCCAGCCAGACTCCCTGGAGCAGAATGATTTCCAGCCATTCATGGGAGCCGTGCAGCAGCCCGAAAACCGCCAGCGGTCGCAGGATGCGCCTCTCGAACAGCAATGGTGAGCGTCCCGTTTCCAGCGTCAGGGCAATTCCCATGCCAAAGAAGGCCAACCCGTAGACGAAAAACACCAGGACCATATTGATTTGCAGGTTGCTCAGCTGCATTGAATGCACTCTCCCATGTAATTATTTTACAGCACAGCCCCCAAAGCCTATATTACTTTCATCATGTTATGAATAGGACAAATGCCCCTAATCTGCCATTAATCCTTGGTATACAATCCCGGGGGTAGATTACCCAATAAGCCGTATAATAAGGCAATGGCTCGCCTCATGCGCTGACGGGTGGAAGCAATTTTTGTGTTACTTCTCAAACAAGTGGTGTGGGTTTTGAAGGCCTGCGAAGGAGAATGCAATGCGACGAACGTGGATCATCTCAGCCGGAGGCTCGTTGCTGCTACTGCTCTTGTTGGCGGCCTGCGCCGGGCCTCAAGGAACTCCGGGACCGGTTGGCCCTCCCGGCGTTCCCGGACCCGAGGGTCCGCAAGGGCCTCCTGGACTACAGGGGCCTCCCGGTGATCCAGCTCAAGTTGAGCATGCTGGTTTCGTAGGCAGCGCTACCTGTTCCGGCTGCCACCCCGATATTTCCGCCGTCTTCTCCCGGTCTGGTCACCCGTGGCAGTTGAATCTGGTCGTCGAAGGAACCCGGCCTCGTTTTCCCTTCACTCAGACCTTGTTGCCTCCCGCAGGTTACTCCTGGGACGACATCAGCTACGTGGTAGGTGGCTATAACTGGAAAGCGCGCTTTCTGGACAAACAGGGTTATCTGATCACCACGCCTCCGCAAGAAGGGGAAGAAGTGGAAGAGGGGGAAGATGGAGACTTCTCAAACCAATACAACCTTCCCAACCGAGCCCTGGGCAAATCCAGTGGGTTTGTTCAGTTCCATGCTGGCGAAGCCGAACTTCCTTACGACTGCGGCGCCTGCCACACTACCGGTTTCAGCCCTGGCGGTCACCAGGATGATTTGCCGGGGATTGCGGGCACCTGGGCCGAACCCGGCGTGCAGTGTGAAGCCTGTCATGGCCCGGGCAGCTTGCATGCTGGTAACCCCCAGGCCGTCGATATGGACATCGACCGGGACGCGGATGCCTGTGGTGAATGCCATACTCTCGGTCGAAGCGATCAGGTCGCTTTCGAGGACGGCTTTGTCAGCCATCACGAGGGATATGGCGGCATATTCCTGGGAAAACATGACCTCCTGGAATGCGTGACCTGCCATGATCCGCATGCCGGGGTTGTGCAGCTGCGCCAGGCCGGCCAGCCGTCCACGCTCACCCCCTGCCAGGACTGCCACTTTCAACAGGCCGCCTTTGAGAAGAATGAGCGGCACGTTGAACTGGGCGTGGATTGTGTTACCTGTCACATGCCCCGCTTAATTAAGAGTGCCTGGGCGGATCAGCAGTCCAACCGGGGAGATATTCGAACTCATGTGATGTCCATCAATCCCTTCCAGGTGAGCCAGACGGACGATGCTGGTAATCCGGTTAGCGCGCCGATCTCTTTGAACTTCGCCTGCCGGCAATGTCACATCGATGGCACCGCCTCGGAGAAGACCGACCAGGAGCTGATCGACATGGCAGTTGACTATCATGCCGGGCCTTAGAGGATGCTTGCATGGATGAAGTTAATCCGGTCATCATTGCATTAATGTTTTTTCTCCGCTGCCTGGTGCCGCTGGCCATCATGCTCGGGATATCTTATTTATTGCGCCGTTATGGGCTGATTACGGCACCGCCGCCACCGCCTAAAGAGTTGGACAATGGCAACAACAATCAGAATCTCCCGGCCAGGAAGGAGGTCTAACGCATGGCGAAGATAAGCACTTCCGTTCGCTGGCTGCCGCGTTTCCTGGGCCTGGCTCTTTTTGGCGCAGCGGCTGCGGTCCTGTTTTCGTTAACCCTGACCGGCCCTTCCCTGGCGGAGGAGCCGAATCAAGGCACGGAGGAGTATTGCCTCTCGTGCCATGGAAACCCCGACCTGAGCATGACGCTCCCCAGCGGGGAAGAGCTTTCTCTATATATTTCCCCGCAAGAACTCAGCCAGTCTGTGCACAGCCCCTTGGGGATCGAGTGCCAGGCCTGCCATACCGAAATCGAAACCTACCCTCATCCCGAAGTTGGCTACGAAACCAGGCGAGAACTCTCCCGCCTCTACTACCAGTCGTGCCAAAAGTGCCACTCGGATAACTACGAAGAGACTCAAGACAGCATGCATGCCGAGGTGGCCGAGGCTGGCAACCTGAACGCCCCCGTATGCACCGACTGCCACGGCGCCCACAACGTCCGCCCGCCCGATGAGCCGCGCAGCCATATCTCGGAAATTTGCGGGCAGTGCCATACCCAGATTTTTGAGAGTTACCGGGACAGCATCCACGGATCGGCGCTCCTTGAAGAGGATAATCCGGATGTCCCCGTTTGCACCGACTGCCATGGTGTTCACAACATCCACGATCCGAGAACCACTCAATTTCGCATTGAATCGCCCGAACTTTGTGCTGGCTGTCACGCTGACCCTGAGTTAATGGGAAAGTACGGGCTTTCGGCGGATGTCTACGATATTTACCAGCTATCCTGGCATGGTGTGGATGTTGCCGTCTTCCAGGCCAGATGGCCAAACCTATGGCACAACAGCGCTGTGTGTACCGATTGCCACGGCGTGCACGATATTCTGAGTACAGAAGACTCTGATTCGCGTGTCAACCCTACCAACCTGTTGGCTACCTGCCAGAAATGCCATCCTGATGCCAGTCCTAACTTCACTGGCGCCTGGACCGGACATTACCGCATCAGCCTTCAGCGCACACCGTTTGTCTTCTATACCGAGGCTTTCTACACTTCCTTTACCCCCTTCGTGCTGTGGCTTTCTGGCATCTATGTTGTCCTGCAAATCGTTCGTGCCACGGTTGCACGGATCAGGAGGAGTTTGTGATGAGCGTCCAGCGACGACCAGGACCGGCGGAAGTGGTTAACGGTATCCGCACGGAACGCACCTTTAAACGATTCACCCTTGCCCAAAGGTGGGAGCACGCCTTCCTGATGGTGACATTCACGGTTTTGGTGCTTACCGGCCTGCCGCAAAAATATTTTGCCGCTTGGGGACATCAAATCCTGACCACCCCGGAACGGCTTTTTCTGGTTCGCCGCATTCACCATATCTTTGCGGTTATTTTGATCCTTGAAGTGGTTTACCATCTCGGTCGAGGGATCTACCTTTTGGCGAAGCGGCGGCTTCCGGGAGATATCTTCCCAACGTGGCAGGATGTCCGGGATGCCTGGCAGATGTTGAAGCATCTGACCTTCCTGTCGGATAAAAAACCGAAGTTCGGGAAATACAACTTTGAGCAGAAATTTACCTACTGGTTTCTTTTCCTGGCCATCGGCATCATGGTCATTTCCGGTATCGTTCTGTGGTTTCCCATCTTGCTTACCCGTGTTTTGCCTGGCGGTGTGATCCCCGCCGCCCAGCTGGCGCATAGCAGCGAAGCCATCGCTGCAGCGATTTTTGTAGTCATCTGGCATTTCTACCACGTCCACGTCGAGCGGCTGAACCTGAGTATTTTCACCGGGCGGTTGAACGAGCGGGATGTGCGCGATTATCATGCTGAGGAATATGAACGCCTTACCGGAAAAACGGTAGATACCGAGGATGATACTGCCGCTGCGTCCCGTGGTCAGCCGGTTCAGTCGCAGGAGAGATCATTGGATGCCTAGGCCGCGCACCTTAGCGCTTCTTGCCCTTGGCGGGATCGCCCTGCTTCCGGTGATTGCTCTTACCCATTTTGGGCAGGTTCAAGCTGCCCTTTCAAGCGGAGTTGAGCAACCGCAGCTGCAGGAGACGCCGCCACCGGAACAAAAATCGATCAGCGACCAGGTCTGCCTGGATTGTCATGGGGAACCGGGCCTGACATTAGAGCTGGAAAGCGGCGAGAAATTGGTCTTGTACGTTCCTCCGGAGGGTTATTCGGACTCAATTCACGGCGAACTGGGCTATGCCTGCGTACAGTGCCATACAACCGTAGGAAATTATCCACACCCGCCATTCCAGGCGGAAGACATCCGGGATGCCAGCTTACAGCTTTACGGTGCATGCCAGCGATGCCATCTGCAGCAGTACACGCTCACCGAGGACAGCGTCCATGCCGATGCTCTTGCCGAGGGCAATCGCAATGCCGCGATCTGTACAGATTGCCACACCGCTCACCTGGTACGGCGATTAACGGATCCCGAAACGGACCAGCTATTGCCGGATGCCCATGAGTGGATCCCGCAGACCTGCGCCCAGTGCCACAACGCCATTTACCAGAAGTACTCGGCGAGCGTGCATGGCTCTGCCCTGGTCGGCGAGGGCAACCCCGACGTCCCTACCTGTATCGATTGCCACGGCGTCCATAGCATAGAAGACCCAACGACGGCGGAATTCCGCCTGAATTCTCCTGAATTGTGCGCAGGCTGCCATAGCGATCCGGAGATTATGAATAAGTATGGCATCTCCACCCAGGTGCTCGATACTTACATCGCCGACTTTCACGGCACGACGGTGACGTTATTCCAAAAACAGCATCCCGACCAGGAGACCAACAAACCGGTGTGCTACGACTGCCACGGCGTTCACGATATCCAGGAGACCGATGACCCGGAGGCTGGCTTGCAAATCCGGGAGAATTTATTGGTGCGCTGCCAGGTTTGCCATCCTGATGCAACGGCTAATTTCCCCGATGCCTGGCTTTCCCACTATGTCCCGACGCCGGAGAGGAATACCCTGGTTTATTTCGTGGACCTGTTCTATAAGATATTCATACCTGGCGTCCTGGGCGGTATGGCAATACTCGTGGCGCTGGATATTAGTGTTCTTCTCCGAAGCCGTTTCAGAAAGGTTGCCCCGCGTTTGCAGGAGCGCCTTCAGTGGGGTTCGTTCCTGAAAAAGATCAGACCATCCCGTGAACGGGCCGCTGCGGAATACGAGTCTCCCTCTAATTCAGAGGAATCGGCAACAGCGATTCGGGAAGACCGGCCTCAAAAAGATAATAACGATGACGACCCAGAGGAAGATAAGTAGGTGAACATTAGCGAGGTTTCTGCGAATGGAAGAAACTGTTCCGGGTAAGTCCGTGGCGAAAGCTTCGGTCAAACCAGAAGAAAAACAATACACCCGATTTGGCCCCTCTCAGCGCATCCAGCACGCTATCTTTTTGGTTTCCTTTTCTCTCCTGGGCATCACCGGCTTGGCGCAGAAATATGCGACCACCCGAGCCGGAGAGGCCGTCCTGGGCCTGTTTGGTGGCATCGAATTGTCTCGCCTGATTCATCGCGGTTCTGCTATCGTGCTGATGGCTGTCAGCATTTACCACATTATCGATGTGCTCTATCGCGTCTTCGTTGTGCGCGTGCCGCTCAGCATGCTGCCGGTTGTAGAGGATTTCAAGCATCTCTACCAGGATATCCTGTATTACCTTGGTCGGCGCAGGCATAAAGCCTACTACGGTCGTTACACTTACGCCGAGAAGGTCGAGTATCTGGCGGTCGTCTGGGGCACAGTAATCATGGCGATTACCGGCTTTATGATGTGGAATCCCATTTCCACGGCGCGATGGTTTCCGGGTGAGGTCATCCCCGCCGCCAAAGCCGCTCATGGCGGCGAGGCGCTTCTGGCAGTTTTGGCAATTATTCTTTGGCATTTCTATCATGTCCATATTCGACACTTCAACAAAAGCATTTTCACCGGCAAGCTCACCGAAGAAGAGATGCGCCATGAGCATCCGGCAGAGCTGGCGCAAATCAAAGCTGGCGAGGCAGGCCAGCTGCCGCCTGAGGAAGTCATCCAGCGCCGCCAGCGCGTTTTCTATCCGGTCGCAGCCGCTCTAACCGCCGCACTGACGTTCGGACTGTACCAGTTCATCACCTTCGAAGAGACCGCCATCCACACCATTCCTCAGGGTGAGACCGCCCAGGTGTTTGTGCCCATTACACCTACTCCAACTGCAACGCCTGAGCCTACGCCTACCCTGGCTCCCGGTCAGGTCATTCAGGCTAATACCTGGGAGGGCGCCTTTGAAGAATTATTCGGCGACAAATGCGGAGCGTGTCACGTCCAGCAGAGTCTGGGAGGGCTGAGCCTGGCAACCTATGCGGATGCGCTTGAAGGCGGCAACAGTGGTCCTGCCATCGTTCCAGGCGATCCGGACGTCAGCCTGCTGGTCCAGGTCCAGGCCCCGGGAAACCATCCCGGCCAGCTGACCATCGACGAATTGGAGATAGTCATCGAGTGGATCGAATCTGGCGCGCCTGAACAATAAGCGTAACGAGGAGACAGTGTAGCTTCCCAATAGTTGGTGGCCCTTCTTATTTGGTTCTTGGAGGTATTTTCAGAATGAAACGTTTTTTGCAGCGTCTGAAACTATTTTTCTTCCCTCCCGCGGGTTCCCCCACCTGGGTGCGGGTCCTGCCCTATGCTGTCCTGGGTGTGTTGACCCTGCTGCTGCTCACCGCTGGCGCTTATGCCTGGGAGTACACCAATTCGCCGGAGTTCTGCGGCACCTCCTGCCACACCATGCCGCCGGAATACACCGCTTATCTGACCTCACCCCATGCCCGGGTGGATTGCGTGGACTGCCATATTGGCAAAGGCTTTATCGCAACCCGGATTACGCGCAAAGCCGGCGATGTAAAACATATCTACGCTACCGCCTTCAAGACCTATGAGTTTCCTATCACCGCCGACGATCTGCGCCCGGCCCGGGAGACCTGCGAGAAGTGCCATTTCCCTGAAAAGTTCTCAGACGACAGTTTGCGGGAGCTGCGGAAGTTTATCCCAGACCAGAATAACACGCCCCAAACAGTTTATCTGGTGCTCAAGACTGGCGGTGGCAGCGAACGCCTTGGGCTAGGGCGCGGCATCCACTGGCATATTGAAAACCAGGTTTATTACTACCCAACCGATCACCGGGAACAGGAAATACCCTTCGTCAGGGTCATCGAGGACGATGGTTCCATCACCGATTACGTTGACCTTGAAGCGGATATCGATCCCGAGAACATTAAGGAAGAAGACCTTAAAGAGATGGACTGCATCACCTGCCACAACCGCATCACCCATCTCATTCTCCCGCCCGAGGACACGGTCGATCATCTTATGGAGCGCGGGCTGATCTCCAGGGACATTCCCGAAATCCGCCAGAAAGCGGTTGAGGTCTACAGCCAGATTTATGACACCCAGGAGAAAGGTCTCAGGGGGATTGAAGGTCTGTCTATATACTACAGAACCTACTATCCAGACTTCTACGCCACGGATGGTCACCTGGTCGAGGAAGCCATCGAGCTATTAAAGGAAACTTACAGCCAAAGTGTGTTTCCCAATCAGAAAGCCGATTGGAATTCCCATCCCAATAACGTCGGTCACCAGGATTCGCCGGGCTGCTTCCGTTGCCATGATGGTAAACACCTGAATGAACAAGAGGAAGCCGTGCGCCTGGAAT
The DNA here is from genome assembly GCA_036507795.1 of Anaerolineales bacterium. Lineage (GTDB taxonomy): Bacteria > Chloroflexota > Anaerolineae > Anaerolineales > UBA4823 > DASQQR01. The sequence continues at coordinate 12,618 of DATCIL010000536.1, forward strand.
GCAACCTGTGCCATTCCATCCCGGTTGTGGCAGGACCGGAGGATTTCGTGGCGGATATCGAGATCAGTCGCGGCCCGGAACCCAAATCCCACCTTAACCCCAACTGGATTACCCTGCACCATTCCGCCTTCGACAACACTTGCGCCAACTGCCATACTACGGAAGACCCCGGTGGAACCAGCAACACATCCTTTTGCTCCAACAGCGCCTGCCACGGTAATGTCTGGGAGCACGCCGGATTTGATGCGCCGGGTTTACGCGAGCGCCTTATCGACCAGCTGCCCCCAGCACCGACGCCCCTGCCTGCTCCATCTGGTGGCGAACTGACCTTCGCTGCCGCCATCGGGCCTATGTTTGAGGCTCGCTGCGGCGCCTGCCATGGACCGTCGGAGAGCATCCAAGAGCTCAACTTGACCGCTTATCAAGATGCCCTGGACGGCGGCACCAGCGGTCCGGCGATTCTCCCCGGAGACCCGGCCAGCAGCCTGGTGGTTCAAAAACAGACCGCCGACCAGCCTCACTTCGGCCAGTTTTCTCCTGAGGAGCTGGAAATGGTGATCCAGTGGATTGAAGCTGGTGCTCCTGAGAACTAACGCCGTCAGTATTCGTAGGATAAAATATGTACTCCAGATTACGAATTCCCAAGATACGGATTGCGCCTTACGTATCACGTTTCACGCATTACGTTCCCAATTTCAAGGAGGTAGCTCCTAAAAATAACGTTAACTGGTAACAGCCTTAAATTTAATAATACCTGGTATCAAAGGAGGATACTATGAGCGATGAGCAACAAGTGAGCCGCCGTGGCTTTTTGGCTATCGCCACTTCAGCCATCGGCGGATTAATCGGTGCCGCACTGGCGATTCCAGCGATTGCCTATATCGTTGGTCCTGCTCTTCAGCGGACTGAGCAGGGGGAATGGGTTCGCCTGGGTTTGACTTCTAATATTGAGCTGGGGACGCCAACGCTTTTTAAGACTGTTATTCAAAGACAATCCGGTTGGATTGTGAATGAAAACGAACTCTCGGCGTATGTTTTAACAGAGAACGGTCGTGAGTTTATTGCCATGTCTAACATTTGCACCCATCTCGGGTGCCGCGTACGTTGGATAGGGGATCAGCAGCAGTTCTTCTGCCCCTGTCACAATGCCGTCTTCGACAAAGATGGTGAGGTTGTCTCTGGACCACCCCCGCGACCCTTGGATCGCTATGAGGTCAAAGTTGAAGATGATCAGCTGTTTATTTTAGGAGGTTGACATGGCGACCAGAGTTGGAAATTGGTTGGAGGAACGTTTTGGTTGGCGAGCCGTTTGGGAAGCGATATTCCTGCGGAAGATCCCTAAGGTTAACTGGCTGTATACCCTGGGAAGTGCCACCCTTTTCGTCGCTTTTATCCAAATCGTGACCGGCATTTTACTCACCATTTACTATGTCCCCACTCCAGATCATGCTTACGATAGCGTGCAGTATATTACCAACGAGGTGACGGCTGGTTGGTTGATTCGAGGTTTACACCACTGGGGGGCCAGCGCCATGGTTGTACTTTCTGTTCTGCACATGCTGAGGGTGATGTTTTACGGTTCATATAAATTTCCTCGCGAGGTTACCTGGTTTTCCGGCGTGTTTTTGCTCCTGGTGGTGCTTGGTTTCGGCTTTACCGGATACCTGTTGCCCTGGGATCAGAAAGCCTATTGGGCGACCACAGTGGGCACGGAAATTGCCGGTGTCGCGCCCGGCATTGGTGAGACGATCCTTCTCGTCATGCGAGGCGGGCAGAATTTGACCGCCGTAACCCTGGCGCGCTTCTTTGGCGTTCATGTTTGGGTGCTGCCTGCCGCTTTGATCCTCTTGATCACCATCCATATGTACCTCGTGATCAAGATTGGCATCAGTGCCGTTCCCAAAAAGGAGGTCGGCCAGTGAACGAACAGGAGAAGAAAGCTTATTTAGAAAGTTATCAACAAGCCAAGAAGAAAGGTGTTCCTTTCTTCCCGGACATCATATTCAAGGATGCGGTCATCTCATTGGTTATCTTTATAGTTTTGGTTGGGTTGGCTTATTTTATTGGTGCACCCTTAGAAGAACGCGCCGACCCGACCGACACGACCTACACGCCGCGACCCGAATGGTACTTCCTCTTCCTTTTTCAGCTACTTAAGTATTTCCCGGGTCAACTAGAGGTCATCGGGGTTTTTGTCATCCCTACGCTGGCAATATTGATCCTGTTCGCTTTGCCATTATTAGATCGATCTCCCCGACGTTACCCGTTTAAGCGCCCTCTGGTTTTGGGAGTGACCTCAATCGTAGTCGCGGGTATTGTGTTTCTCACGGTTCAGGCTGTACGAGAGATTCCTCCGCCAGCGGAAGCCCGTCCCGGGGATCAAACAGCCGTCCTTTATACGGAGAACTGTGCTCCATGTCATGGACCCTCCATAACAGTTCCTGCTGGTGAAAACTTGCATCAAATCATCGCTCAGGGAAGTCATGAAGGCATGCCGGCCTGGAATGCCGATCTCACCACCAACGAGATCGATGCGCTAGCCGGTTTCATCCTTTCCCCTGAAGGTAGCAACCTGTTCACACAGAACTGCGGTGAATGTCATGAGGCTCCGGAACTCGTGGCCGGAGACCCGATCCAATTACAGGCTTCATTGGAACAAGGCAGCAGCTTTCCCCCGCATTCAGACGTAGAAATTCCTGAATGGGAAGAAGCCCTCAGCCGTGAGGAACGCACCGCGCTGTTGAACTTCCTGGTCGCCCCCGATGGACAGCGTTTGTTTGCCATAAATTGTGCGCCTTGTCACGGCAGCGCGGCGCCTTTCGCGGGTGAAAGGGAGGAACTGAGAGCTATCATCAGCCAGGGAGGCTTGCACCTGGAAATGCCCTCCTGGCGCGAGAGGCTTACGGATCAACAGTTGGATACCTTGGCCAGGTACGTTGTCGATCCTTCGGATGCTCCTGAAGGGGAGGCGCTCTTTGGACAATTTTGCGCCTCCTGTCACGGGCAGCGGGTGCCTGCCGCTCAGACTGTCTCACAAGCGCGCGAGGTTATTGCCAGCGGCGGGGCTCACGAAACCATGCCGGTTTGGGGCAATGTGCTCACCGCGGAGCAGTTGGACGCTCTGGTTGATTACACATTA